>NZ_JAEQDE010000117.1:0-17584 GCF_020737865.1 Microcoleus sp. PH2017_35_SFW_U_B | reverse complement strand
GTACCTTAAGATTTGGACTGAAGTCCGATTAGCGCTCTTTTGCAAAATCTCTAAAAGAGCGCTTTAATTAGGTACGTTGTTGCGCTTAAGCGCTCTTTTTCACAATCTCTAAAAGAGCACTTCAATTAGGTACGTAGTTGCGCTTAAGCGCTCTTTTCCACAATCTCCGAAAGAGCGCTCAAGCGCAACTACGTACCTTAAGATTTGGACTGAAGTTTGATTAGTTCTCTTTTCTACAATGTCCGAAAGAGCGCTAAAGCGCAACTACGTACCTTAATTTTGGAGTTAAGTCCGATTAGCACTCTTTTGCAAAATCTACGAAAGAGCGCTGAAGCGCAACTACGTACCTTACGATCGCACCTATTCATCTGTACTCTGTTAAGATCGCTCAATATCTTGACAAGCAACCCGATCCATGCAGACTCTCAAACCATCAACCCGACCTTTCAACCATCAAGATACATATCCCTGCCCTGTCTGTCGCACCGGTCAAATTTCCACCATGCCGATGATGGAAGCCCTCGGTTGCAACTTCTGCCAGCACATTTTTACCGCTAGCGAAGAAAGACAATCGCTGAAAATGGCCGATCGCCAACCGCCCGTAACATGGCACTGGGACGGCAAAAAATGGATAGGAGCGCACCTCGAAGGCACAGAATTCGGATGGTCTTATTTTGCCGCCGCGATCGGTCTAGTCTTCCTTCCCACCACCTTGCTCGGACTTTCAGCTTACTATTTTCCTCCGGTTCCCGGCAGCCGTTTGTCGTGGTTCCCCGCAGCTTGGACGGGCTTAGCCTTTTTGTCCCATTTAGGCATAGTGCTGTGGTTGGTAGCTGAATTTTATCAATTTCCGGTGGGCACTTACTTCAGAGCTTGGGCGCGCAGGATTCGCCGGCGCTAGCTGGATGCTGTCAAAGAGCCGATCGACCTCAGCCGCCCACCAGCATCAATTCAGCTAAAATTAGAGGCGATCGCAAAACTCAACTCCAAATCTGCACCACTAAAGCTATAATCGTTAGCTATTCTAAATACATCTGATACGAGCGCATAGCGATTTGTGAGGAGAGCGATGAACATACTTGGAATCTCGGCGTACTACCACGACAGCGCCGCCGCCTTAATTCGCGATGGAGAAATTATCGCCGCAGCGCAGGAAGAAAGATTTTCCCGCAAAAAGCACGACGCCAGATTTCCCAAGAATGCGATCGCCTATTGCCTAAAAGAAGCGAACATAGAATTGCGGGAACTCGATCGCATAGTCTTTTACGACAAACCATTAGTCAAATTTGAGCGCCTGCTAGAAACTTACCTAGCCTACGCACCCAAAGGTTTTCGCTCTTTCCTCACCGCCATGCCCATCTGGCTGAAAGAAAAGCTTTACCTCAAAACCATGCTCAAAAGAGAGCTCGCAGAAATGGCAAACTGCAAAAGCAATAAACTGCCATCTCTGCTATTTACTGAACACCACCAATCCCACGCAGCCTCAGCATTTTTCCCCAGCCCCTTCCAAAAAGCCGCCGTTTTGTGCCTCGACGGCGTAGGCGAATGGGCAACAACCTCAGTCTGGCTAGGAGACGGAAACCAACTTACACCTCAGTGGGAAATCGATTTTCCCCACTCCTTGGGCTTGCTTTATTCAGCTTTCACCTATTACACAGGCTTCAAAGTCAACTCTGGTGAATACAAACTCATGGGTTTAGCGCCCTACGGCGAACCCAAGTATGTAGACAAAATTCTCACCCATTTAATCGACCTCAAAGATGACGGAACTTTCCGTTTAGACATGGATTATTTCAACTACACTGTTGGCTTAACCATGACAAATCAAAAATTTGACGAACTGTTTGAAGGGCCGCCACGCAAAGCTGAAGGAAAATTAACTCAGCGGGAAATGGACATTGCAGCATCCATTCAAGTTGTTACAGAAGAAGTTGTTTTGCGGCTGTGCAGAACAGTTAAAAAAGAATTGGATGTAGATTATCTTTGTCTTGCCGGCGGTGTTGCTCTTAACTGCGTTGCTAACGGCCGACTCTTGCGGGAAGGTATTTTCAAAGATATTTGGATTCAACCTGCCGCAGGAGATGCTGGCGGTGCTTTGGGCGCAGCTTTGGCGATTTGGTATCAGTATTGCGAACAAACTCGTACTGTTGCTGATGAGCTACTCGTAGCAAATAAGATTAAGGAGGAGAGGACTGAAGTCCTTACTACAAACCAAGCTGTGGCGACTGTGGCGAAGTCTGTGGCTCATTTAACTTGTCACGACAAAATGCGCGGCTCGTATTTGGGGCCAAGGTTTACTGACACAGAAATTCAGGAATATTTGGATGCTGTCAAAGCTAGCTATCATCGATTGGACGATGCAGAATTGATGCCACAGTTGGCGGAAATTTTGGAACAGGGAAACGTCGTCGGATGGTTCCAAGGGCGGATGGAATTTGGGCCGCGGGCTCTGGGCGGGCGATCGATTATTGGCGATCCCCGCAATGCTAAAATGCAATCCGTGATGAACCTGAAAATTAAATATCGGGAATCATTTCGACCTTTTGCACCGTCAATCTTAGCCGAACGAGTTGCCGATTATTTCGAGATTGACCATTCCAGCCCTTATATGCTATTAGTAGCTCCAGTCAAAGCCAGTCTCCGCATTCCTATGACTGCGGAACAAGAACAGTTGTTTGGCATTGAAAAGCTTAACATTCCGCGATCGGAAATTCCGTCTGTTACCCACGTCGATTACTCGGCTCGCATCCAAACCGTTCACAAAGAAACCAATCCTCGGTACTATGACTTAATCAGTCATTTTGAAGAGCGATCGGGATGTTCGATTTTAGTAAATACTTCATTCAACGTCCGAGGCGAACCAATTGTTTGCACTCCTGAGGATGCTTACCGCTGTTTTATGCGAACCGAAATGGATTATCTGGTTTTAGAGAATTTCTTAATTCCTAAATCGGAACAAATTCCTTGGAAACAAGACGAAGCTTGGAAAAATGAATTTGAACTAGATTAGTTATTAGTTATTGGTTATTTGTTATTGGTTATTTGTGATTTGTTGGTGTTAATGACTGATAAATGACTAATACCTAATACCTAATGCCCAATGCCCAATGCCCCATTCCCAATGCCCCATTCCCAATTTCTAATGAGCGACGAAATAAAAAAACTCGATAAAAAAGGCCTGCGCGATTTCGGCCTGCTAATTGGCGGCTTAATTGCAGTGCTGTTCGGTTTAGCAGTACCTTTGCTGCGGCGCGATTCTATACCTTGGTGGCCCTGGGCGATCGGCGCAGTGCTAATTGTGTTAGCATTGGCTGCGCCGAAATCGCTCAATCCCATTTACCACGGGTGGATGTGGTTTGGACTTACCCTCAACAAAATCGAAACGCCGATCGTGCTGGGGATAGTTTTTTACCTGATAATTTGGCCGATGGGAGTTATCAAAGGCATATTTGGCGAAGATGCAATGCGGCGCAAACTAAATCCCAAAATGGATACTTACCGCGTCCCGAGTAAAGCAAGAACAAAAGTTAGCATGGAGCGTCCTTTCTAAGTGTTTGAATCAACATTAGACTTTCTCAAAGATTTGTGGGCGTTTATGAAGGAACGCCAAAAATATTGGTTGCTACCATTAATTGTGACTTTAGTCTTTTTAGGAGCTTTGATTGTATTGAGTCAGGGTTCTGTAATTGCTCCGTTTATTTATACCCTGTTTTGAAAGAATGAGCAAGTTGAAGAATTTGGGTGTCAATTTAGGTTTGACACTCGGCGGTTTATTAATGGGGGTGGTAATCGGTGAAATTGGATTGCGAGTTGCTAGAGTTGAGGGCTACCCAAAAATAGGAGATGTTGTAGACTCCGCGCCAACTCGTTTCCACACTTCCGATCGCGATTTGGGTTGGAAGCTCAAACCCGGTGTGTCCGGCGAGTGGAATGGGGAAGGTGTAAGTTTTGTACAGGTGAATAGTGACGGTTTGCGCGATCGCGAACACACCAAAACCAAACCTCCCAATACCTTGCGCGTCGCAGTTTTAGGCGACTCTTTCACCGAAGCAATTCAGGTACCAGTCGAACAAACTTTCTGGTCAAAATTAGAACGAAAGCTAGGTAACTGCGGCGCCGTTAAGGGACGCAAAAAAGTTGAGGTCATCAATTTCGGCGTTCAGGGTTACGGTACCGCTCAAGAATTGATGATGCTGCGGAAAAAAGTATGGGATTACAGTCCTGATATTGTAGTCCTGGCATTTTTTATTGGCAATGATGTAATTAACAATTCCCCGCAACTGGAATACGACCATTATCGACCATTTTTTGTTTACGATGCTAGCGGCAAGTTAGTACCAGATATGTCTTTTCGCAATCTGCCGCCGATCGCTCGCAACGAAAGAGCAGTTTCTTTTGTAGATAGAATGCCCAGTTTTTTGGTCAACAATTCCCGCATCTTGCAGGTGATTAAAAAGGTAGATTTAGATAGGAAAAAGCGGCAGTTATCTGGAGATTTTACCGCTTTGAGCAGCCAAAACTTCAATCCACCTCAGGATGCAGTTTGGAAAGATGCCTGGAGGGTGACAGAGGGTTTAATCGTGACAATGCGGAATGAAGTCGTGCAGAAAAAAGCTGATTTCTTGGTTGTGACAATTGGCGATCCGATGCAAGTTCTCGGGGATGTCAAAGTCCGAAAAGATTTGATGACAAAGCACAACATTCAGGATTTATATTATCCCGACAGGCGGCTGGAAAAATTGGGCGAGCGCGAGGGTTTTCGGGTACTGAATTTAGCCGAACAGTTCAAAGGCTATACAGAAAAATATCAAGTCTGCGCCCACGGTTTTGATAATTCTATACCCTGTGGGGGTCACTGGAACGAACTCGGACACCGACTGGCCAGCATCCTGATCAACAGAAATCTGTGCGAAAATTTGCAACAGTCTCAAGTACCAAAAAAATAACCGCAATCAGTCAAATTTCATGAAAGATTCAACGCCACTCCAAAAAGGCAAAAATATATTAACTTTAATCGCCGTCAATTTGGCGATCGCCTTTATTTGTCTGGAAGCTTTGTCCCTAGCTTTTTACTTTATCAACCAAAAGCAGTTTTTTTATACCAGAACCAAAGCCAAAGAAAAAGTAGTCGAAGATATTGAACGTATCGGCATTAGACTAGATGAATCTATCGTAGAAAGACTCCACCCGTTTTTTGGCTACGTTCTCAAACAAGGTGCTTTTACCAATGAAAGATTAAAGTTAAAAGTCAACAGACACGGGTTTTTTTCCCTGTACGAATATCCCTTTATTAAAACCAATAAAAAACAATTTATTATCGGAGTTTTTGGCGGTTCAGTCGCCAACAACTTTGCAGTAGATGAGTATATAAATCAAAGATTGTCTAAAAAATTGCAGAGTTATCCAGAATTTGCCGATCGCGAAATTCGCATTTTAAATTTTGGCAACGGCGGCTACAAACAGCCCCAGCAATTATTGATTTTAAATTATTTTCTGGCTTTGGGTCAAGAGTTAGATTTAGTCATCAATATTGACGGTTTTAACGAAGTAGCACTGTCAAATTTAAACAACAAAGCCCAACTAGAAATAGGAATGCCCAGCGTCCAGCACCTACAGCCGCTGACAAGTTTAGCAAGCAATGTGTCGCCGGAAGTGATGAGTTCCATCGTCGAAATTAACGAAAACAAAAAACAATTGAAAGCAGGTATTGACAAATTGCAAAATTGTCAACTTGCCTTGTGTCACGCCGTTACCTCGCTGAGAGTGAAACAATTAGTCAACAATTACCAGCAAGCCGTTGTCAAGTACGACGCGCAAGTCAAACAAACCAACTCAGACAGCGTAAATAGCGGTATAGTCTACATTCCCAAAGCTGAGTCTGTATTGCAAGAGGCTGCTGCTTTTGAGAAAATGGCCTCGATTTGGTACGAATCGTCGATCGGCATGAATCAAATTTTATCGAGTAGAAACATTAAATATTTTCACTTTATCCAGCCCAACCAGTATTATCCAACTAAACGAGTGTTTACCGCCAAGGAAAAGGAAATTGCCATCAGCAAAGACAGCCCGTACATCGCAGGAGTAAACAAAGGTTATCCGGTGCTGTTGTCCAAAGTCGATGATTTGCAGAAGGCTCAGGTTAATGTGTTTAGTGCCGTAAATATTTTGGACAATACAAAAGATACTGTTTACAAAGATGCTTGCTGTCACTATAATTCAGTGGGAGAGGAAGTATTGGCAAACTATATTTCCAGTTCCATCATTAAAGTAGTAAGAAAGTCTAAATAAATATTTATGAAAGATTTGAAGTTAATTAACAAAGGCCAAGAAATCCTCAAAATTACTTTGATTAACTTGGCGCTTTTACTTGTTTTCCTAGAACTCGGTTCCTTGGGATGGTATTTTGTCAAGCACAAGCAATTTTTCTATACTAGAGAAAAGGTGCAAGATAAGTCGGCTTTAGGAATTAATTTAGAAGGAGTGCGTCTGAATCAGTCTATTGTCGAAAGGTTTCATCCTTTCTTTGGGTTTATTCAAAGACCCAGCGATGATTTTCGACCTGGTTTTAAGGTGAATAACTACGGATTTATCTCTCCTTATGATTACCCTTTTAAAAAGCTTAAAAAAAATCAATTTGTGATCGGAATTTTTGGCGGTTCCGTGGCTTCAGATTTTTCTATATTTCAAATTCAAAACAAAATTTTACCTAAATACCTAAAACAGGTTCCCGGTTTACAGGACAAAGAATTTATAATTTTGTCTTTTGCTACAGGCGGTTACAAACAGCCGCAACAGTTATTAATTTTAAACTATTTTTTGGCCTTAGGTCAAGAATTAGATCTAGTAGTCAATATAGATGGCTTTAATGAAGTAGCACTTTCTAATTTAAACAATAAAAATCAAATTAATCTGGCGATGCCGAGCATTCAGCACATTTCGCCGCTGACTAGCTTGGCGAATAATAGCCTTTCTACCAAGGCTTTGCAAGCAACTATTAGAATCAAAGAAAATAAAACTAAGATTAATGAGGGTTTGGAAAGTTTGCAACACTGCTCTTTAGCTGCGTGCGATGCTTTGACTTCTGTGTACGTTCAAAATTTAGTCAACAATTATCGAAGAGATGTGATTGCCTTTGAAAAAGAACGCAGCAAAACTCAGCAAGATGACGAGGGTAGTGTGATGTATATTAATAAAAATAAGTCTGTTTTAGAGGATGGTGCAGCTTTTGAACAAATGGCGTGGAATTGGGCAAAAAGTTCAATTTTTATGCACAAAGTGCTGTCGGCTAGCAATGTTCCTTATTTTCATGTCCTCCAGCCGAATCAATATTATCAGACAAAAAGGGTGTTTAGCGATGCCGAGAAGCGGATTGCTTTTAATAAAGAGACTCCTTATGCTAAGGCTGTGGAAATTGGATATCCGGCTCTTTTGGGTAAGTTTCCTAATTTACAAAAAAATAAGATTAATATTTTGAATGGGGTGAAGGTGTTCGACAAGACTAAAGATGTTGTTTATGTAGATAGCTGCTGTCATTACAATAAAACTGGAGAGGTAATTTTTAGCAATTATGTGGGTAGTTCTATTGTGGAAGCTTTGCGGAAGGATGAAAGAAAAAATAAGAAGTGATATTATGTCCAGTTGATTTATTATTGATTGTACAATTTGCGAGCTCGTAGGGGCGGGTTCACCAACAAGATATAACGATAACCAACAATATATAAAAACCCGCCCCACTCTCACGAATAATTCACATCAACCTGATATTTATATTTAATTTCTAAATGTAGGTGATGATTCATCGTTGGGTGGGGGCGGGTTTTTGAGATTGTTTGTTTCCGGCGATGATGGTTGGTGAACCCGCCCCTACGGGTATTATGTCCATGGATTAAAATTACATGGATTTTAGGTTTTTGGTTGGGTTTTAGGTCGATCGCCCGTGGATTCGATCGGCATTACCAAGATCTTATCAACTCGGTTTCCGTCCATATCGACGACTTCGACGCGCAAGCCGTTCCATTCAAAATGCTCTGCCGCCGCCGGAATTTTACCCAAATTTGTAATCACAAAACCGCCCATTGTGTGGTAACTTCCCCTATTTTCTAAAGAGACTTCTTCAATTCCAAACAGTTCAAAGAAATTCTCAACCGGCAGCATTCCGTCTAACAGCCAAGAACCATCTTCGCGCTGCACGGCTTGCGGTTCGTCGGCATCTTCAATCGAGGGAAAGTCGCCAACTAATTCGACTAAAATGTCGTTGACTGTCACTAATCCTTGAATGACACCGTATTCATCTACTACCAAGGCAAGTTGATTGCTAGATTGCTTGAAAAGCTCTAAGACTTTTAAACCGCGCGTACTTTCGGGTACAAATAAAGGTCTCCGCAAAGAAGCACTTAAATCGAGGGGTTGACCGGTCAAAGTTCTCGACAGCATATCTGTAACGTGTACTAAACCGACAACGTTGTCGAGTCCGCCCTGACAAACGGGAAACCGGGAATGACCGCTGCCAAGCATTTTTTGGCGGTTTTCTTCAACTGAATCGTCCAAATCTAGCCAGGTCAGATCGGGGCGGGGAGTCATTAAAGCGCTGACTCGCCGATCGCCTAAACGGAACACTCTTTCTACCATGTCCTGTTCGGCTTCTTCAAAGGTTCCCGCCTCGGTTCCTTGCTCTATTAAAACTTTAATTTCTTCTTCTGTAACTTGCGGTTCTGTCGAGGGCGATATCCTCATCAGCCGCATCACCAAGTCAGTGGAATAACTTAACAGATAAACCGCAGGAGCACCAATTTTGGAGAGCATTCGCATGGGAATTGCTACGCTTGAGGCGATCGGCTCAGGGTTGTTGAGGGCCAACCGCTTCGGCACGAGTTCGCCGATAATTAAGGTCAGATAAGTGATCGTTAAAACTGCGATGACTGAGGCGATCGGCTGAGCATAGGGCGCTAAAGCCGGTATCAAGCGCAACAGAGGCTCTACTCTTCTAGAAATTGTGGTTTCTCCGAAAGCGCCTGACAGGATAGCCAGCAGCGTAATTCCGATTTGAACAGTCGGCAAGAACTGATTGGGGGCATTAGCCAGATCCAAAGCTACACGGGCATTCGTCGAACCCTGGTTAGCCATCTGTTGCAGTCTCACCTTCCGTACTGAGATGATGGCCATCTCTGACATCACAAACACGCCATTGAGCAAAACTAGCAGGAGAACAATCAGAAGGTCGGTACTTGGGGACATTTCTCAATTTATCGGTAGTAAAGGCGAAGCGCACTGCCCGCTTAAAGCATAAGCCCGGAAGCTGCCAATCTCGATCGCAAAAATCGAAATTGTTGTCAACCTGTCCCTAGATTAACGGAACGGGCTCATTTCGATCGCAAGTTCCAGATATTCAGACAAGGCTTCTAGTAGAAATCTACCCGCAGTAGAGTTGAACTGCCAACAGCCGATCGAGACAATGATAGATGTTTGTCGTACAATCGAACTTACTAGGCAGCGGGGAAGATCCTTCGCCCATCGGGATAAAAACTAACAGCCCATGACTTTCTCTTCGATAATTCGGACATTGGGGCGATCGCCCCTAGCCACAGAACTTCTCAACAAGCTCAAACGGCATCACTGTTTGCAACTGAACGGTATCGCCCGCTTACCAAAAGGTTTAGTAGCTTCCGCCCTCGCACAACAAGAGGGGCGAAACCTATTAGCCGTGACAGCAACTCTGGAAGAAGCCGGCCGCTGGGTAGCTCAATTAGAGGCGATGGGTTGGCAAACCGTACATTTTTACCCAACTTCGGAAGCTTCGCCCTACGAGCTATCTTACTCCGACGAGAACGAAATGACCTGGGGGCAAATGCAGGTTCTGGCGGATTTGGTGGATCGGGAACAAAAAACGGCCAATTCCTCAAAGCCGATCGCAATTGTAGCTACAGAAAGAGCTCTCCAGCCTCACTTGCCGCCTAGAAGTGCCTTTGAACCCTACTGTCTGACGCTGAAACGAGGCGAAGTTCAAGACTCAAAGATACTTGACCGCCAACTTGCCTCCATGGGGTACGATCGGGTGACTTTGGTGGAAACGGAGGGCCAGTGGAGTCGCCGGGGGGATATTGTCGATGTGTTTCCGGTGGCGGCGGAGTTGCCGGTACGGCTGGAATGGTTCGGGGATACTTTGGATCAACTGCGCGAGTTCGATCCGTCGAACCAGCGATCGCTCGATAAGGTCGATCGATTAGTTTTAACTCCTACTAGCTTTAACGCAATTATTAAGGCAGTTTTAGCTGAAAATAATCTTGACAAAACAAACCAAATAGACTCTGTTGATATAGAAAATGAAGCAGAAAAATATGTCCGCAGGCTGTTAGGTTTAGCCTTCGAGAAACCAGCTTGTTTGTTGGATTATTTGCCAGAAAATACTTTAGTTGTAGTTGACGAACCGCAAGGATGTGAAGGCCACAGCGACCGCTGGTTTGAAAATGCCCAGGAACAATGGGAAAGTTGCAATCGGGAATCAGAAGTTGTTGATGGTGAAACGCCAAGATTGCCAATTGCTAATCTGAAGGTTCCGAAAATTCACCGCACTTTTGCGGAATCGATCACAGATGTCGCAGCTTTTGACAGGCTAGAACTTTCAGAATTAGCAGAAGATTCTACTATTCAAAAAATTAAAAGTTCCTCCGGGAACGAGCAGCTATCGCCTGCGATTAATTTGGCCAGCAGGCCTGTGCCGGTGATGCCTCACCAATTCGCGAAGCTGTCTCAAATGCTCCGGGAAGAGCGCGATCGCGGTTTTACGGTGTTTATGGTTTCGGCTCAACCGAGTCGATCGGTCTCTCTGCTGTCGGAACACGACTGTCCGGCTCAGTTTGTGGTGAATCCACGCGATTTTTTGGCGATCGACAAGTTGCAGTTGCAGCACATTCCGGTAGCTTTGAAGTACAGCGGGCTGGCAGAGTTGGAAGGGTTTATTCTGCCGACTTTTCGGATTGTCTTAATTACCGATCGAGAATTCTACGGTCAGCATTCTCTCGCTACATTTAGCTACGTTCGCAAGCGCCGCCGCGCCGCTTCTAAAAAGGTTGACCCGAACAAGCTCAGTCCGGGGGATTATGTGGTGCACCGCCAGCACGGAGTGGGCAAGTTTCTCAAGTTGGAACGCTTGACGATCGATCGGGAAACTCGCGAATATTTGGTATTGCAATACGCTGACGGTACTCTGAGAGTCGCGGCGGATCAATTGGGCGCGCTGTCGCGGTTTCGGACTGTCGGCGATAAAGTGCCGGATCTCAACAAGTTGACTGGTCAAACTTGGGAAAAAACTAAAGCAAAAGTTCGCAAAGCTGTTAAGAAAGTAGCAGTAGATTTGCTGAATCTTTACGCAAAAAGAGCTAAGCAACAGGGTTATGCTTTTCCTCCTGATATGCCTTGGCAGCAAGAGTTAGAGGATTCTTTCCCGTACCAACCAACGCCGGATCAGTTGAAGGCTACTCTGGATGTGAAACGTGACATGGAGGGCGATCGACCGATGGATCGCTTGGTCTGCGGCGATGTCGGTTTTGGCAAGACGGAAGTTGCTCTAAGAGCTATTTTTAAGGCAATTACAGCGGGCAAGCAGGTGGCTTTGCTCGCGCCGACGACAATTTTGACCCAACAGCACTATCACACGCTCTCAGAGCGTTTTTCGCCTTATCCGATCGAAGTTGGTTTGCTCAATCGCTTCCGCACAGAAACTGAACGCCGGGAAATTCACAAACGCCTAGCAACTGGGGAGTTAGACGTGATTGTCGGTACTCAGTCTGTTTTGAGTAAAGCGATTAAATTTCGGGATTTGGGTTTGTTGGTGGTGGATGAAGAACAACGGTTTGGCGTGAAGCAAAAGGAAGCGATTAAATCTCTGAAAACTGAGGTAGATGTCCTGACTCTGACGGCGACTCCGATTCCCCGCACGTTGTATATGTCTCTATCGGGGATTCGGGAGATGAGTTTGATTGCGACTCCGCCGCCCAGCCGCCGCCCGATTCAGACTCATTTGGCCCCCTACGATTTGGAGGTGGTGCGGACTGCAATTCGTCAAGAGTTGGACAGGGGCGGTCAGGTTTTTTATGTTGTACCTCGGATTGAGGGGATTGATGAGTTGGCCGATACTTTGCAGCTAATGGTTCCGGGGGCGAGAATTGCGATCGCCCACGGTCAAATGGATGCTGCGGAACTAGAATCGATCATGCTGACTTTCAGTGCGGCAGAGTTTGATATTTTGGTGTGCACTACGATTATTGAGTCGGGTTTGGATATTCCGCGCGTCAATACAATCTTGATTGAGGACGCGCAGAAGTTTGGTTTGGGTCAGTTGTACCAGTTGCGGGGACGGGTGGGACGCGCGGGGATTCAAGCTCACGCTTGGCTGTTTTATCCCAAGCAGAACCAACTGTCGGATGCTGCAAGGCAGCGGCTGCGGGCAATTCAAGAGTTCGCGCAGTTGGGATCGGGCTATCAGTTGGCTGTCCGGGATATGGAAATTCGGGGCTCTGGTGATGTGTTGGGTACGGAACAGTCTGGTCAAATGGAGGCGATCGGTTTTGATTTATATGCTGAAATGTTAGAGGAGGCGATTCGCGAAATTAAGGGTCAGGAAATTCCCAAGGTTGAGGATGCACAAATCGACCTCAGTTTGACGGCGTTTATTCCTGCCGATTATATTGGAGATCTGGATCAAAAGATGAGCGCTTATCGGTCTGTGGCTTCTGCGAATACTCTCGAAGAGTTGCAACAGATTCGGGCCGATTGGTGCGATCGTTACGGGCAGATTCCTCTACCAGCGCAGCAACTAATTCGTGTTGTCGAACTCAAACAAATCGCCAAGCAAATCGGTTTTTCTCGGATTAAACCGGAAAATAAGCAGCACATTGTCTTGGAAACGCCGATGGAGGAACCTGCTTGGAATTTGCTCAAGGCTAATTTGCCCGAACATCTACATTCTCGTTTTGTCTACAGCAAGGGGAAGGTTACTATTCGCGGAATGGCTGTTTTGAGCGCCGAAAAGCAGTTGGATAATTTGATTGATTGGTTGGGTAAAATGCAGGGCGCTTTGCCGGAAGCAAAGATTTGATTTTAATATGAAATCCCGCTATTTAGCCGGCGGTCGAAATCTCAGAATCATACCGATGGAACCGGAGAAAATATTGCTGCTGCTTTAATAATTGTTTGAGCAGCACAAAGGATTAAAATCGTGAAAAAGTTAGTCTGTGTTTTTTTTGCGATCGCGCTAGCGCAAGGAGTGCCAACGGTGGTTCAATCTCAACAAATAATTGACCCGATCGACCGGGTTGTCAATGCAGGATTGATGAATAAAGATTCTAGCGGCAATTTTAATGCTGAAAGCATTATCAGTCGCGCCGATTTGGCGGTAATTTTACTGAAAACTTTTGGTTTGGAACGGCGGAAAACAGCTCAGAAACCGGATATGGAATTGCCCGACGTACCTAAAAGCTACTGGGCTTACAGTGCGATTCAAACTGCTTTGAAAACGGGAACTATGAGTGGATATCGCGACGGAATGTTTTTCCCAAATCAAAGGGTGACTCGCGCTGAGGCTTTGGCGATTTTTGCTCAAGCTTATGGGGTTTTTCAGTTTCCAGACGCCACCGTTGCCGAGATTTTAGCTAGGTATCCAGATGCAGGGGAAATTCCTAGTTGGGCTAGAAAGTCTATGGCTACTGCACTGTATGAAGGGTTTGTGAATCTTGAAGTCGGAACTAATGCAATTAATCCTTTGAAGCCGATGACTCGCGGTAATATCGCTTACGCTTTGAGCAAGTATTTGGAGCGGCAGGTAAGACCAACTTCTTTGCCTGTCCCGAACGAGGAGCCACCAAATCGGGGGATGGGAAGGTAAATATAGTAAGTTTCATTTGCCTGAGAATCGGTAATTAGTAATTGAGAAGGCCATAGCTCATTCAATTAAAAATTGCTAAGCTGTTCGACATTCAAAATGCACTATTTGTGTGCCAGATCCCATACTGTAAGGGGTTGAGGCAATAAATTTAAATGACTAACAGCTTATAGCAATCCTAACTGAGATGTGAACACAAATATGATAAAATATAAAAAAACTAAGTGCGATCGGGCAACCAAAAACTCCCCAACCACCCAAAAAAGACGACCCCAAAAACCTCGGCTACGTCTCACCCGAATTTGCCGAAAAAGTATCCCAACAGGAAATTGACCAAATCAACGCCAACGTCGAAACCCTGCTCCTAACTAAAAGCTGCATCCGCTGCGACCTCCGAGGTGTAAAATTAGTTAACCTCACCTTAAAAAATCCGATCGTTACAGGAGCAGACTTATCAGATGCTAACCTCAGCGGAGGTACTTTCGAGATATAGCGGTTCTCAGAAAGATGAGGTATGTTGTTGGGCTTCAGCCCTCTTGGTTTAAGCGGTTATATAAGCTGTCAGTCATACCTCATCTTTTTGAGAAAGGCTATAGCAGATTTTGTCAACACTAACCCTAGCACGCACTGATTTAAGTGGCTCAGTTTTAATAGGAGCGAGAATCAGCAATAGTAATTTTAGGAAAGCTAACTTGACCAATACTAATTTAGACGGTGCAGACTTGCGCTTTTCCGACTTGAGAGATGCCAATCTTTCTAATGCGAACCTCCGCAATGCGAACATGGATGGTGCTAGTCTCGATCGAGCAAGTATGGCAGGAACCACCATGTCCGATGGTCGAAAAAATCAATAATATTAAATTCGTCATTCCTGACGGCTAGCTATATTAACCACCATGCAATTAAAGCTGCTGTCTTACCTTTCGCCACTATCGGTTCGCAAGGTTCCACCGTTAGACGTTGTGACATCCCTTGATAAACAGCATCAGAAATAGTAATTGCACCACCAGGCGTGGCACTTTCTAAGCGTTTTGCTGTATTGACAACATCACCAATCACCGTATAAGTCCGAACATCTGCACCGCCAAATAGCCCTTCAATAACGCTCCCGCAATGCACTCCGCATCCCGCACCAATTCCATATAATTCAAGCATTTCTAAAGCAGCTTTACTCATAGATTTAGCCGCAGCAATTCCCTGCTGTGGCGTAGCATAAATCGCCATAATTTCATCGGCTGTAAAAGTTATTCTTAAAGGCTGAAACTTGGCGGCGGCTGGTTCAACACAACGGTAATATTCATTGATAACCGCTGCAACTGTCTCAGGGGAAGTTTTTTCGCACCAACTTGTAAAACCGCGAATATCCATAAATAAAATCGTGCGATCGCACTTTTGAAAAGCCAAACCTGCTGGATTATTAAGCGCTGTGTCTACTACATGACTTCCCATCCCCCATTCTGCCATGTTTCCCAGTAGTTGATCTGTTTTTTGTAGCTGCTTTCTTTGTTTGAAAATCTGTACCGACTGCAACCCCAAAAGCAAACCGATAAATACCATACTCCAAGTAAGAAACCAGTGCGTTGCCGTCCGTGAAAATGTCACTATCAATTCTAAATTAGCAATTAAATATTGAGACTTAATCCCAATCACAACATAAAAAGCTACCACCATCAGAGCCCGTACCACACTTTCCAGTGGAATCAGCCAATCATCAATACCCTTAGCCCAATGGAATCGCAATCCTTGCAAAGTAGCAATCATCAGAGAAAATAACCAAAAGACAACGTGACTAGGATTTTGGAAAAAATCTAGCCCGTCTATCGGCAGATCAATCAGCGTATAGATACCAACGCAGATCAGGTTTCCCCAAAAACGGTGGCATTTCGAGTTCGACAGATACCAAGCCTGAACAAGCATTGCTACTATTAGTAAATATTCAGTTGGGTCTGTGATAAATTTGAAGAAACCAGCTAATATTAAGTCTGATAAACTCTTCAGAATTAAAAAGTGACCGCTGTTACTTAATACTTCACTAAAAAATGTACTGGTGCGACTTCCTTGTAGCAGACTTTTCCATACAATTTTTGACTTAAGACTTGATTTTGCCGTTTCAATACTTCTATTTTTCATCTTAATTAAAGGTCAGCGACCAGAGAATTATTGTATACCAGTTCCCCAAAAAAGATGCAACTGTAGAGAGAATTAAAACCACGATATTCATCAGTTATCCCCGAAAAACAAATCTATTAGACATCTCCCATAATTATTGTGGAACAGGCATCCTGCCTGTTCTTCAGAGGCTTTTTGGGAGATGTATATTAGCTATCTTCCTCTGTTGTTTGCTGGCGGCGTTTCCGAAAAATACCAGTCATATTGATTCCTGTTACCAGCAGCAAAATCACACCCAAACCTACCAAAAACACATAGATTGGCATCAAAAAATTTCCCAAATATTCTCCTTGGTGGATATTCAGAAAAACTTTTCCTACCTCTTTTGGCATCTTAAACCAACTTCTGCCAACTCGATAGATTACACCTGTGACTGTACTCACTGCTAAAGGCAAGACAATAATCGGTGTAGCAATACGGTGAACCTTACGAAAATCAAGTTTAGCACCCGGTCTTTCAGGGCGTGTGCCACCAAAAAATTTGGTCATCGTCAAACCAGTAACTATCAGCCCAATCACTCCCAAAGCCAGGAAAAGCACATAAAATGGTCTGAGTTCCTTTCCGAGATAGCTTCCTTGGTGAATATTCATAAAAATCTCAGCAGCATCACCTTCTATGCCTAACCAATCTTCTCCCAGCCGATAGGCAACTCCCGTTATGGCTGTTAAGAGTAAAGGGATGAAAATAATCGGTGCAACTTGGCGGTGAAGTTTGCGAAAGTTAGCGCTAGCCATCTATTTATTCTCCTATTTTTCAGATGTTTTGTTGTTTACAAATCAGATATTCTTGGACGCACGAGTAGGCAGAAACCGGGTTTTTTTGCGAAAATATTTCGTTGTCACCCGCAGATTCGGTAAAAAACCCGGTTTCTTTGGTCAAAGTGGGTAATTCATGTTGCAAAAAAACGGTTTTAGCGCCAGTATTACAATTAGGAATAAGTGAAATTAGTCGCGTTAATATTTCCAGCATTAACTCCTTTCAAGACTGCCAAATATTGACCAGTGCCTGCTATCCTCAACAGAGTATCGCTAGCATAAATTTCTGTTCCTTGAGTGATATTAATGTTAGAAAATCCTAAGCCATCTTTCAGCTTCAGTATGTCTGCGCCTTTTTGAAAGTCCGTGATGATATCAGCGATATCGAGAGTATTTGTAGCCGATCGCCCTTCCAGCTCAAATAAATCCGAACCCATACCGCCGGTCAGAATATCTTTACCCTTCCCTCCTTCGAGAATATCATTGCCTGCACCGCCATCAAGGGTATCTTCACCTTTGCTGCCTTCCAACTTATCGTTGCCACTGTTGCCACTCAAAATATCATTTCCTTTGCCTCCTTTTAAAGAAACATTATTACCAGGAATTCCTGTCAGGATGTCGTTACCATCTGTACCTTTAATTTCATTCTGATAGAAATTGCCGCCGCTTTCGTATCCCTGAGAGCTCAGGGCGAACGCATCTAAACTTTATATTAACAGAATATGGTATATTGGACAAGAATTATTGAGTAACTACAAAACATTTAATTAGGGTTCACCTGTAT
>NZ_JAEQDE010000116.1:0-61753 GCF_020737865.1 Microcoleus sp. PH2017_35_SFW_U_B | reverse complement strand
CCGAAAGCCTGCGTGTTTTGCCATCAAGGTTGCTTCAGTATTATTTAATTTGAGCGCTCGCTTGACGGCAAACATGGAACTGACTCTCAGCAATCAACTGTAGATAAGTTTAGCAGACTATTTGCCACTTAAGTCTTGCTCCGCTGCGCTACATCCACCTGCCTTTCATCCCCAACCTTCTTCGTTGCGGAAGACGCTACGCTGTTCCTACACTACGAGAGGATGGGGAATTCCCGGCGAACTCGTTAAATGTTAAGTTTTTGCAGGCGACAAATCTCAAGCCAGAAATTTTCGATCGTCAATTGGCCGCATTATGACATTCTATCTAATCGATCGATCCGTTTGAACAAACGCAACAGAGCAAACCCAGCACCCGCAGCCAGCAAAGCCACAGCGACAGCGGGCCATACTTGATTGCTGACAAACAAAATTGTCGCCGACAAAGTAAAAGCACTCATCATCAAAGTATAATTAGTGCCCATTTGAACGTTGCTCATGCGGCGCATCAATCGCTCAGCTTCGGAAGAACGGACTCGAATCCGTAAATCTCCCTGTTCGAGTTTATCAATAGTCTCCTCAATCCGGCGGGGCAAACCCAAAGCAGTCGAACTCACCTGAGCCGCCTGACGGCCTAGTTCGTTAAAAATGCTGCTCGTTGCATCCGGCCCATTTCCATTAGTCATAAGCTGCATGGCAAAAGGTTGTGCCACCTCCATAAAGTTAAACTCGGGATCTAAACCCCGGCCCACGCCTTCAATCGTCGAAAAAGCTCGCATTACAAAAGTAAAGGTAGCTGGGAAGCGAAAAGGTTGGTCGTAGGCAATATCGTAAAGGTCATCGGTAATCGCACTCACGGACTGCTCTTCAAAAGGCTTATCCATGAAGTTATCGAGCATATACTGGATGCTGCGGCGCACGGGACTCATATCGCCTGTGGGAACCAAAGCGCCCAAGTTGATCAGAGAATCCATAATCCGCTGTCCATCCTTGGAAGCAATGCCGTAGAGAGTCTCCATCAGTCCTTCGCGGACGTTGGACTGGATTTGACCCATCATGCCGAAATCGTAGAAAATCAGAGATCCGTCAGCACTCACAGCGATATTGCCGGGGTGGGGATCTGCGTGGAAAAAGCCATCGTTGAGCAACTGCCGCAAATAAGCTTTAGCGCCTAACTGAGCGATTAATTTGCGATCGATCCCGGCTGCTTCGAGAGCTTCGTAGTGGCTGATTTTAATCCCTGGTAGGTATTCCAAAGTCAGCACTCGCGGAGCCGCGTAGCGCCAATAAACTCGTGGCACCTGCACCCAGTCGCAGTTGCTAAAATTGCGGCGAAAAGTATCAGCATTGCGGCCTTCATGGAGATAGTCTATTTCCAGCCACAGAATGCGACAACATTCCTCATAAATCCCCATCCAATCTCGGCCGCGGCCCCACTTAGGATGGTTTTGAAAATAGCGAGCAATCCCCTTGAGAATTTGCAAATCTATTTCAAACAGCTTTCGCAGTCCAGGGCGTTGCACTTTTACTACAACTTCCGGGCCCGAGTGCAGTTGAGCTTTGTGTACCTGACCCAAACTGGCAGCGGCCAGGGGCACAGGATCGAAGCTGCGGTAGAGTTCCTCAACAGTCTTGCCCAAATCTTGCTCGACAATTACCTCTAACTGTTCGTAGCTGAAAGCAGGCACTTTATCTTGCAGCTTAGAAAGTTCCTCGACAAACTCTGCCGGGAACAAGTCGGCGCGGGTGGAAAATAATTGTCCAACTTTAATGAAAGTCGGGCCTAAATCCAAGAGTGTTTCTCGAACCCAGATAGCTTGAAAGCGGCGTCTGGCAACTTTCTTTTCTTCAGTTACACCTCCCCAGTAGCTCCAGTTTTTGCTGTCGAACCACAGCGAAGCCAGCCAGAGCAAGACAAAGGCCCAAATGTCGAAGAAGCGTCGCTGCCGGGAATATTTTTCGCGATTCCAGCGATAAGCTTTACTTTTGTAGGATTTACCAGCAGTTTTTGGCTCATCGGCGTCGCTAGTACGCTTGGGGGAGCGCTGGCGATTAACAGAGTCATCAAGGAGAGCAGACACTTGGGTTCCCAAATTGCTTATTTTATGTTGTTGCTTTGATTGCAGGTAGGAAGGAGCGCAGGAGCGCATTGCTTTGCGCTCGTGTAACAATCAGTAGTTGTTGCGATCGTCACTTCGGAGCTATCGTCCGCTGGAATCGTCCTTTGTTAAGGCAAACTGCTGCGGTAGCGCTGCAATTCCGATCGCACGAGAGCGACTTCGGCGCGCAGCTCGTCGATCGTTACTTGCAAGTCTGCGGGATGGATGTCTTGAATGTCAGTAGTAGTGCTGGTGGTTCCAGTACCAGTTCTGGTCTGCATCGCCTCATCGGCAGCGCGATTGGCCCGTTCTACAACTTTATCTGTGAACTGGCGCAGGCGTTCTCTTTGTTCGGCGTCAAATTTGCCGAGTTCGGAGAAAGCGTTGGTTGCTGCGCTTTCTAATTGCTCGTACAGTGCTTCGGCAACTGCTCTTCCTACAAAAAAGGCATGAACTGGGGGTTTACTCATATAGAAATCTCTGTACGCTTCCGCA
This sequence comes from Microcoleus sp. PH2017_35_SFW_U_B, assembly GCF_020737865.1. Taxonomy (NCBI): domain Bacteria; kingdom Bacillati; phylum Cyanobacteriota; class Cyanophyceae; order Oscillatoriales; family Microcoleaceae; genus Microcoleus; species Microcoleus sp. PH2017_35_SFW_U_B. The sequence continues at coordinate 59,162 of NZ_JAEQDE010000116.1, read as the reverse complement.
ACAAATTATAACTTGCTTATCCTCGATGGCGCTTGTTCCCAAAGAAAGGAACTTTGCCCGAATCGATCGACCACCCTGGCTTGCACCGAAAAAAACAACTGTTTGCACCGATCGCGATCGCATATAGGGCGCCACCACGGTAACTCACGGCATTCTCGGCTCTAGTTTTACTCAAACCTTTCTCAAGCTTAGTAGGTTTGGCAGAACTAATGGGCGACCTCGAACAACCTAGCCGTCCGGTCTCAATATTAACATAATTTACCACAAAATATCAAATATTTATAAATTTTGGGGTTTCCATTCTGATTAGTTAGGTGATAGAAAATATTCGATAATTTCCGGCAATGGCTATTGATATTTTCTGAGTCTATCGCAGGTTGTGCGAAATTGTCTGTGGTTTGGAATGGCGTTATTCGCTCCACAATCGATGGATATTTAGTCAATCCTCAAACCAAGGATTAGTTCGCCCTTTTAAGCAAAAAAAAGAATACTAATTTGTCGCAGGTTCAGGATAAGGCACTGTCGGTTCTGGCACGGGGGGCGGCGAGTAAGGTGCGATCGAAGTACCGGAATTGCTGCCGTTTTGGCTTGGTATTGGCGGTTCGATCGATCCTAGGGCCGGTGACGGTACTGTCGGTGCGGATTCTTGCTGTGGGAATGTTTCAGAACTATTGGCAGCAGACGGGGCGGGTGCGGGTACGGGAGGGGAGGATCTGCGGGATTCGGGTGGCAGGGGCGGAACTTCTGGTACAGGTGCGGATGCTGCTTCGGGTGCTGGCTGGGTTTCAGTTTTAGGTTCTGGAATGGGGTACTCAGAGATCTGCGCTTCGGGATCGGGAGTTGGGGATGCTGAAGGTTCAGGATCTGGGGCGGGAGTCTCCGGGCTTGGGGAGGCAGAAGGTTGGGCGCTAGCTGTTGAGTTGTCGATCGGTTCTGGTATGCTGCTGTCTGACGTGGGTTTGGGGCGCTTGTTGAGTTGGAGTGGAACCAGAGGGCTGCTTTCGACAGACGGCTGCCCGAACATCGGCCCTGACAAATCACGGGATTTGAGCAAATCTTCCAAAGATGGGAAGGATTGAGTTGTGGATCTGTTGTTGCTGGCACTGATGCTGTGGTAGCGCCAGGCCAAGTCAAAACCCATCCAGCCAGCAATTGCAGCCGTGACGACAAACGCCAGCAAGGTCAACGGCAGGGGGGGAGGTGCTGGCAATCGCAAACTTTGCTTGTCTGTTCTCTGTGCGGGTAATCGCTCTGTTTCTTGCAGCATAGTAAGCCAATTTTCCACTGTCTGGGGGCGTTTCTGGGGGTCGGTTTCGAGTCCCTGAAGGATTGCTCGCTCAATGCCGGGGCTGAGGTTGGGCTGAAATTGCCGCAAAGAAGCCAGGGGAATGCGATCGCGCAGGGGTGCTGCTACGGGTGGTACGCCGGAGAGCAAGTAGTAAAGGGTGGCTGCGATCGCGTAAACATCTGTGGCAGGCGTACATTTACCGTCATAGAGGTATTGTTCGAGCGGCGCGTATCCTGGGGAAAGCAAGTTAGTGTGAGTTTGTTTCGTGTCGGCGATAAAGTCGCGAGCAACACCGAAGTCTATCAACATTACTAGATGAGAATCGGCTCGCCGGATCATATTTTCTGGATTGATGTCTCCGTGTAGCAATCCGCTGTGGTGAACTGTACTTACCGCTGAGGCTATTTGCCGAATGTAGTGCAGGGCCTGGGCTTCTGGTAGCGGCTGACTGGTTTCGACTATTTGGGCGAGAGTTTGGCCCGGAATGTAGTCCATCGCGATAAAAGACTGTCCGGCTTCTTCAAAAAAGTCAATTACCCTGACGATGTTTGAATGCTGGCATCGAGACAGGCGCTGGGCTTCGGCAATAAACTGCTGCTGAAACTGGGCAGAGGCTGGGTGTTGGCGCAGACTTTCGTTGAGGGTTTTGAGTACGACGGTTTGGTTTAATTGGGTGTGGGTAGCTCGGTAAGTGATGCCGAACCCTCCTCTGCCTAAAGTCGCGTTAATTGTGTATTTGCCCTTTTGCAGGACTGTTGCTGGCGCTAAGTTCATCTTTAGTTGATGCCGGTTCCCAAACTATGCTACCGCCTTTGGGTTATGAAAGCAGAGTTAGGGGTGAGGTTCGATCGACGATCGGCGCCCTAGGGCGTCGGTTTTGCTCTGCCAGGTCATCTTTGCCTCTGGCGGTTATTTTATCTGTAGCCGTCGTCTCAAAACTTAACACAATTTTTTGCCAATAAAAATCCCGCTCTTGTGGAACGGGAAAGCCATCAGGGTGCATCTATATGACTATGACTATAGCCCATGGGGGGTATAACCCCTCTTGCCTTTATCAAATCTTTACCAATCGCAGGCTTATGTAAAGATTTAGGTTTTTATTTGACTTGTGGTCACTGTTATGATATATCTTTTCAAAAAGATGAAGTATTGACCAATCAATCCCTCAATCCCCAATCTCAAATCGAAAAATGGAAAATCTCAACTTGTACCTCCAGAAAGCTGAGAAAGTCTATAGAAGGGAGTCCTACTTATACCATTTATCAAAAGTAGTGCTACAAAACAAGTGTTCGGTTTGTTCGATCGACTCTGTAGGTAAGATTCGTTGCCGCTCGAAAAGTGAATTAATTTTAGGGATTGTTGATGTATCCGCACCTTACGAATAATGTTGCCAGAGTTTTGAAAATTCATATTACAAACATGGTTGTTTGGTGAAAGCGCAATGGCACAGGTGCGTCGCTACTTGAAAATAGAAAAGTCTATTTTTTTGACTAATTTTTAATAGCAGTGTACCTTATACTATTTTTCTAAGCTCTCATATTCGCGGACGTTGTTGGGAAGAGAGCCCTCTTGGTTTCAGTGGTTATATAACCTGTCAGTCATACCTCACCTTTTTGAGAAAGGCTATACGACGACAAGAGATTGTAATTTATAGACTTTCCGTATTTTCTAAAGTCTGTTATAAATTTAAAAAAATGGTATTAGGACTCCAGCGTATTGAACTTTAATCTTCCTTACAATAAAAAATTTGTTTAAAGCCTATGGGTTTGGCGTATAAATTAAAATCAGACGATTCATTACCCCAATCCTCGGGCTTCCAGGTAGAAGTTGCTGTCAATTGTCAACTGTCAACTGTCAACTGAATTACCGTGCTTCGGCAAATGGTGCAGCAAATACCAAAACACCGCTATATTTGCGATAAAAACCACCAGCTTAAGTACGGTAAAACCATGAAATAACTCATATATTTCGGGCGGGATACTGATACCTACCAGCGCTAAAACCAAAATAGTCGCCCACCCTTTTTCGTACCACAAACCAACTGCTTCAAGAGCAGTTAAAGCGGCATAAAGTCCTGCTGCAAGTCCGCTAAATAGTAATGTTTTAGGCTTTACACTTAGAACTTTATCTAGTAGAAGCTCAATTATTTTTAATTTACTTTCCAAGAAGTACGATTCCGAAAAATCTTCCAAGGCTTGATGATTCTTCAGCGCTAAAAGTAAAGCGACGGAAGTTACTGTCAAGAGGGCTGCTACAAAAGTTTTGTAAACGACAATTGCGATTAAACCAGGAGGACGCTGTTTTTTCACGTAAATTCTCAAAAAATCTAATAATGTGCGACGATCGGCTTGTGAATAAGGAAGAAAAAAGTTCGGCAACGAATTCGCTGGCGCGAGATTTAACGGATATAAGATGGCTGTGCGGCAACGAGTCAGTGTACCCGATTAACGGATACAAGATGACGGTAAAATTCAGCAATTATTAGCCGATATATTTACAAAAAATAACGTGCTGCTGACATATAGCCTTTCTCACAAAGATGAGGTATGACTGACAGCTTATATAACCTCCCAGACAAAGAGGGCTGAAGCCCAACAACGTACCTCATATGAGAGCTAGAGCCGCTATAGCAGACTAAGATTGAGGGTAACGTTGTGCTAAGAAAGAGATCGCGCTAGCCCGATCGCCCAAATCGCCATCCAACGCAGCCGCCAACAAATCATCCAACATTACCTTAAACCCAGGCCCGGGCTTGTAACCCAAAGCCTTCAAGTCATTGCCGTTTAAAGGCGGCTCAACATTCGCCAACCGGGTGATATATTGCCAAATCTGGCGGCGGGCGCTGCGGGGGCTTTGCAGGGCGATCGCAATTAACAGCGGCAACTCATAATTCCTCAACAGAAACACTAATTGACTGGGTAAATTACACTTCAGTAAACCCTTTGCTAATTCCTGATTTCCAGCTTCCAAAACTTCCAGCCGCTTAATACTGTCAGCAGGTAACTGAAGATTTGTAGCCACTTTAACCCGATATTCCGGTGCTAAATAAGCGATCAAAACTTCCAGCCGCATCAGCCAATCTGGAATATTGATAATTGGGAATTGGGAATTGGGCATTGGGAATTGGGAATTGGGAATTGGGAATTGGGCATCGGGCATTAGGAATTGGGCATTGGGAATAGTTTGTTCCTTCTTCCTTCTTCCTTCTTCCTTCTTTCCTCTTCCTTCTTCCTTCTTCCGACTTCCCTCTTCCTTCTTCCGACTTCCCTCGGATTTCTTCCTTCCATTCAAACATCGATCGAGCAAACGCAGTCGCCGCCACAACGGACGATCCAAATCTAAAGTAGGATGAATACAGCGCAAAGCTTGCAAATCTCCCAACATCTGCAAAGCAACCTGCCAATAAGGAGCTTGCAAAATGTACTTCAATTCACTTTTGAGGCGAGTTTCCAAAGCCGGAGCTCTGCCGTTTTCCCCCTGAATTCGGTAATAAATTCCGCTTTCCAAAGCGTGGCGGATGTATCCTTCAGTCTGCGATTCAATGGAAAATCCCAGCCGTACCGCAAACCGCACCGCCCGATAAATCCGCGTCGGATCTTCGATAAAACTGTTAGCGTGCAAAACTCGAATTTGCCGCGATTCCAAATCTAGCAAACCGCCAAAAAAATCCAACAATTCGCCGCTGCGGGGAACTCCCAACCGCACAGCCAGCGCATTAATAGTAAAATCCCTGCGGTACAAATCTTGGCGGATCGAACTCGCTTCAACTTCGGGATTTGCAGCCGGATAGGGATAAAATTCAGTACGAGCCGTAGCGATATCCAGCCACAGCGAGCCGAAAGCAGAGTCTTTGTGCCACAGCAGCGCGGCGGTTTGAAATTGACCGTGAACGTCTAAACGCGAGTCTGGGTATAATTTCTGGAGCGCTGAGGCTAATTCGACACCGGCACCGGAATCGTCGGTACCGCAGTTGCCATCAACTACCAAATCAATATCAGTTAGGGTAACAGGCAAGATGCCTGTTCCACAAGAGTTTAATGTTGTGGGGTGGGCATCTTGCCCGCCCTTGGTGTCATTCAAAGCTAATAATAAATCGCGGACTGCTCCACCGACAATATAAAGTTGCCAGCCGCGCTCTCGTGCAATGTTGGCAGCGATCGACAATAATTGCCATAATTCGCTACTAATGCCCGATCGCAACAACTGCTCAACCGACTCAGATACAGGATAATTAGACAATTGAGAATTACTTCCACTATCGCGCGCTTTTTGCTGGTGCAATTCCCGCAACACGTCAGTGCGAGTCACAATTCCCACCAGTTGGCCGTTTTCCAATACTGGCAAACGCCCGATATCGTATGTCACCATTAAAGCTTCAATTTCTGGCAGCAAGGTATCCGGGGCGATCGTTTTTAGCTGCGGAGTCATGTAACCCTTAACCGGAGCGTGACTGAAACCGTGGTGGAGGGCGATATCAATGTCGCGGCGCGAGATAATGCCTGCCAGTAGATCGCCCGTATCGACCACTGAAAGTCCAGAATGTCCGTAACGTAGGAGGATACGGTGAGCCTCTCCCACGGAGATTTCCGGGCGAATGCTCCTCACTGGGGATGACATTAATTCGCGGGCGGTGGGAGGGTGCGGGATTTGAGCTTTGAGTTCGTCGGCTAATTGATTTAAAGTCAGCAGGGCGTCAACATCTCGGGTGGCGAGGGATGCGGCGCGGGCGTGGCCTCCGCCGCCGAAAGGTTTGAACAATTCGCTGAGGTTTGTGCCTTCGATACGCGATCGACCGATAATAGCTAAGCGGTTGGAAACTGGCGATTGGGCGATGTTGCGGTTGTCGTTTTCGCTAAATTTATAAACATTGCCTAAAAGTAGAGCATCGGTTTCAGTTAAATCCAACAAGCGAGAAGCTAGCGCCGAAAGTCCGGGCACGTAGGCTTCAGTAGAAAGTAATACCCAAGCTACTGTATAACCGTGCAAGGTTTGCGATCGCAAATTCTCCAATGCTTCTCTGAGCAAATCCTGCAATTGCGGAGACAAACCGGGTTCTACATATTCAGAGATTACCCGCAAACTTGCTCCTTGTTCCATCAACCACGCCAAAGCCATTGCATCTCGCGCGGTTGCGCCGTCGAAGGTGAGGGAACCGGTATCGACGTGGATACCGAGGGCCATGACTGTGGCTTCTGAAGGTAAAAGCCGGGATACTGTATCGCCGTTTTCTGCTGAATTTTTGAGTTTTTCGCGGAGTTTTTCGACAATTAATGTGGTGGTTGCGCCGACAGCTTCGATTTGGGTAACAGTCGCGGGGATGTCCAAATCGGCTTGGAGATGGTGGTCAAAAACCGCTATTTCGTTGAGGTGTGGCAAATCTAGCCATTCGGCGGCTTTTCCTAAACGATCGCGCCCCGAGGCATCTACTATAGTAATCGATCGAATTTGTTGCGGATTGACCGATCGGCGTTCGATCAGCGGGTACTCGTCGCGGTGCAGCGCCAAAAAATCCCGCACTGTCGGGTGACAACCCCCAGTCAGCACAATTCTGCTACCGGGGCGCAGCACGCAAAGTCCCACCGCTGCTCCCAAGCTGTCAAAATCTGCTGTTGTGTGGCACAAAACTAAGTCCATAGCCGGAAAATCTCGTATCTCTCACTCCCACACTAGCAATTTCTGGGGCTTTGATACCGGGCGATCGCACTATAGCAAAACTTACGCATGGGGCTAGAAACCGGGTTTAGGTAAAAAAATTGCGACGAGGAACCAGAAATCACCTAATAAACCCGGTTTCCGAGGTTTAATGCGACCTCGACTGCTTAACTCAGCCTTCAGCCTGTCTTGAACCCAGTGTTCTGTCAAGTAGCGAACAATGATAAAATTGATGTAAATCTCAAGAGCCGCTGGCGCCTGTTCGCGCAACGCCCGAATTTGCAAAGTCTCTTTCGTATCAATCAACCGACAATTTCTGGATTACTATCGGGATACAGTCAGTCGATTGTAGATTGTAGATTTTAGATTTACTCCACAGATCGATCTGGGAGATGCAACTTTGGTCTAAGATTTTGAAATCTCCACGACGTAAGTCGGGGAAGTGAACCCGTTTTTAAATGGGTCAAAAACTATAATCTGGAATTTTTATCCAGATTATTACAAACTATTTCTCGTCAACGCACGGCTATATCGAAAGGAGAAAAAATGTTATCAATTCTGTTTCAATTGGTTTTACTGGCTCTCGTACTGCTGTCTTTTGTGATGGTAGTTGGCGTGCCTGTTGCTTATGCCTCTCCCCAAAACTGGAATCAGTCTAAATCCTTGATTTTTGTAGGTTCAGGTCTGTGGTTCTTGCTGGTTATTGCAGTGGCTGTATTGAACTTTTTGGTAGTTTAAGCTCGCCCATCGCTCTCGAATAAAGAAGGTAAAAGATAGAAGGCTGAAGGCATTAACCAGAATTTTGAAGGTATTCGGTATTCGGTACCCACTAAAAAATTTCCAATCCGCGCGATCCTGTATGTTTGTGCACTTGAGATTAAAATCAGATGTTTCTGCTTTCTAAACTTTACCTTCTGGCAAACAAAAATCTAAAATCTAAAACCTAAAATCTAAAATTAGAGCACTATGGCAGTTTTCGAGGGAAATTTTACTCAAACAGAATCTTTGCGATTTGCGATTGTCATCGGTCGTTTTAACGATTTGATTGTCAACAAACTTTTGGAAGGATGTCAAGATTGTTTGAAACGCCACGGCGTTGATATCAATCCTCATGGAAATCAAGTTGATTTTTATTGGGTTCCCGGATGTTTTGAAATTCCTTTGGTGGCCCGCAAAGCTGCTCTTTCTGGCCGCTACGATGCGGTAATCTGTCTGGGTGCGGTAATTCGCGGTCAAACTCCGCATTTCGATTTTGTAGCTGGTGAGGTTTCTAAAGGAATTGCTGCTGCTGCTTTTCAAAGTGGTGTCCCGGTGATTTTTGGCGTGGTGACGACTGACACGATGCAGCAAGCTTTGGAAAGGGCGGGAATTAAGAGCAATTTGGGCTGGAATTATGGGATGAGTGCTCTGGAAATGGGCACTTTGATGCGTCAAGTTAATAGTTTGGGTGGAAGTTCTTACGATCGATTACCGGAGGCTGCTGCTGTTCAAGTGCTCCCGGGCGATCGGGCTTAATATATCTTCTCAGATAACTCGGCGATTGAAATCGCGTCTACAAAAACAAAGTCCGCGCAACGCGAGACTAAGAAATAAAGTAGGTAAGGAAAGCTACGAATAGTGTCACCGCGAAAAGATTCTCGATCGCAGAATATCACCGTTTGGGAAAACTGGGATTTTTCGCTCCCGATGAGCAAGTAGAATTGATTCGCGGAGAAATTATCATCAAAGCTGCTAAAACTACGTTTCATTCTGTTTGTAATTCGCTACTATTAGGAGAGTTGTGCACGCTGGCGATAAAAAAGGCGATCGTGCGCGGTCAAGAGCCGATAATTTTATCTACTACAGATAGCGAACCAGAACCTGATGTGGTTATCGCCCGCAATCGTTCCGATCGTTATTTAGCTTCTCACCCGGAGCCTGCGGATATCTTGTTAGTAATTGAGGTTTCTGATTCTACTTTAAAGTACGATCGCGAAACAAAGCTATCTCTCTATGCCGAATCTGGAATTGCTAATTATTGGATATTTAATTTAGTCGATCGTCAACTCGAAATGCACAGCGAACCTTATCAAAAAAGACAAGGTGATTTCAATTATCGATCGCAAAAAGTCGTTCTGCAAAATGAGGCTGTCGTAATTCCGGGGTTTCCCGATTTGTCTCTGGATTTGTCTTTGGTGTTTCCAGCCTAAGCTGAATTGACTTTAAAACACTCCCTGAATTTTCAGTATAATTTTATACATTTATTGTCAATGGCGATCGCCCTTTGGCTTACTGAGTATCCTAGAATACATAAATTTCCTCAAATACTGATTTATCTGTAAATTTTTTAACTAAAAATCGCCCATTATCTAATATTCCTCAACAGTTTTATGAGATTTATCTAAATTTGGTTGCACAAATATGAGAAATTCGTTATGTTAAGTTTTGTGTAAGCATTGAGGCCGTCTCAACTCGATCCTAGGATGGCTTTCAGTACAAATGCTGTACAAACAGTATTTAACGTATTCTTAACAAACAGGTTTGAAAGTGAACTTTCAGGTCAATTGTTAACGTAATATTAAATAATTAATTTGTCCAGTTAATACCTAGGAAGCTTACCAACAAAGGGATTGATAATTTTGAGGTTCGCCCGGATACTTACAGTTACTTACCAACATGAAAGTGAAAAAAATTTATGGGTGACATTCAAGCTACGTTTACAGCTACCGATCGCGCTTTTCACATTGAAGGGTACGAAAAAATTGATTTCAGTCTACTCTATGTAGATGGCGCTTTCAAACTCGAAAATCCAGAAATTGCGGATAGCTATCGGCAATTTGGTCGCTGTCTAATGGTTGTAGACCAGACAGTGTATGGTTTGTACGGCAAGCAGATGCACTCTTACTTCCAGTATCACGAGATAGATTTAACCGTCTTTCCAGTGAGTATCAAGGAACCAGATAAAACCTTAACCACCTTTGAAAGCATCATAGATGCCTTTGTTGATTTCGGACTGGTGCGGAAAGAACCTGTCTTGGTAGTCGGTGGTGGATTGACTACTGACGTAACAGGTTTTGCCTGCTCCTCCTATCGCCGTCGGACTAACTACATTCGCGTACCAACAACCCTAATTGGGCTGATTGATGCGAGTGTGGCGATCAAGGTAGCTGTGAATCACGGTAAACTAAAAAACCGCCTCGGTGCTTACCATGCTTCGCAGAAAGTAATTTTAGACTTCTCTTTCCTGAAAACTCTGCCGATCGACCAAATACGCAACGGCATGGCAGAGTTAATTAAGATCGCGGTTGTTGGCAACAAAGAAATCTTTGAATTGTTGGAAAACTACGGCGAAGCATTGCTGCACAGCCACTTTGGGTATCTAGATGGCACATCAGAACTGCGAGAAGTGGCGCATCGCTTAACCTACAATGCGATTCAATCAATGCTAGCCTTAGAAGTACCAAACCTGCACGAGCTAGATTTGGATCGAGTGATTGCCTATGGTCACACTTGGAGTCCGACGCTGGAACTAACACCGGAAATTCCGATGTTCCACGGCCATAGTGTCGCCATCGATATGGCTTTTTCGGCGACTATTGCTCAACAACGGGGCTACATTTCGATCGCCTCGCGCGATCGCATCCTAGGATTAATGAGTCGCCTCGGACTAGCAATTGATAGCCCTCATCTTACATCAGAATTGCTCTGGAAAGCAACAACATCCATCGCCCGTACCCGTGACGGTCTCCAACGTGCGGCGGCTCCATGCCCCATTGGTGACTGCTTTTTCATGAATGATTTGACTCGGACTGAGTTAGATGAAGCCCTAGCGGTGCATCAAAAAATCTGTCATGGCTACCCACGCAATGGCGATGGCGAGAATATGTATGTGGTACTGAACAAAGTTGGAACTCCTTCCACCGCAGGGGTATAAGGATGAGACCTGTTACCCCAGTCGGGATTTTGGCTGCGAAACTGGAAAGTCTTGTGCAGCAGGTAGAGTCAATTGATGCGATCGATCGAGCTTTCAAGGCAGAATTACAACAAGCCTACGAATTGGCAAACGGTCTCGATCCCTACCTGAACCTTTGTACCACAGCAGAATCTCCCGCCTTAGCCACCTTAGTCAAGCGCACCCAATCAGAAGATTGGAGTAAGCGATTCTCCGACGGCGAGACAGTGCGCCACCTCGAACAAGAGATGCTCTCCGGCCATGTGGAAGGGCAAATGCTCAAATTTCTCGTCCATCTGACGAAGGCACAGCGCGTACTGGAAATCGGGATGTTTACTGGTTACTCAGCACTAGCGATGGCTGAAGCCCTTCCCGTTGATGGAAAAGTAGTCGCCTGCGAAGTAGATACTTACGTCGCTGAATTTGCCCAGAAGTGTTTCGACGAATCGACTGCTGGCCACAAAATATCAGTGAAAGTGGCACCAGCTTTAGAAACCATGAAACAATTGGCTGCTGCTGGAGAAGTGTTCGATTTAGTGTTTATCGATGCTGACAAAGGTGGATACACAGACTATCTCGACTTACTTCTGACGACTGGTTTGTTGGCTCCCAATGGCTTGATTTGTGCCGATAATACTCTGATGCAGGGACAGCCCTATTTGTCGGATACTGCTACTGCTAACGGAATTGCGATCGCTAAATTCAACCAGGCTGTAGTTGACGATCCGCGCGTAGAGCAGGTGTTAGTGCCATTGAGAGATGGGATTACCTTGATTCGGCGCGTTTAGGGATTTAATATAATTCATCTGCGTTTATCTGCGTTTATCTGCCTGTATCTGCGGTAAAAAAAGGGAATTTATTAACCGCAGATGACAATGGATTAACGCGGATTCACGCAGATGAATAAAAGAGAGATATGAATAATTTCGATGAAGGGCGGATTTGATATTGCCTTTAATTAGAGTACCTACTTACTAGAAAATTATGATCAAAACAATTTCAGTTGCAGCGATGCCATCTGAACAGGAAAAAAATGCGGGTAATCGGCGCTTCCAAACAGCACTTAAAACAATAGCAACTCTAACTTTGTTGCTATTAGTAATGCCCCTGAATCTAACTTTGACAATAGTGGCATTACTGAGATTCATCATCATCAAACCGTTCCAGTCTCGATCGCTCGCAGCCACTCCGCAAACGATTTTGATCAGTGGCGGCAAGATGACTAAGGCATTACAGCTAGCCCGATCGTTCCACAAGGCCGGTCATCGGGTAATTTTGGTTGAAACTGAGAAATACTGGCTGACAGGTCATCGTTACTCTTGGGCAGTCGATCGCTTTTATACAGTACCAAATCCCCAGACAGACGAATACCCGCAAGCACTCTTAAAAATCGTTCAACAAGAGAAAGTTAATGTTTACGTGCCGGTTTGTAGTCCAGTCGCCAGTTACTACGATGCCGAAGTCCAAAGCGTACTTTCTCCCCACTGTACGGTAATGCACGTAGATGTGGAAATGCTGCAAAGATTGGATGATAAGTATACATTTGCCGCTGCTGCGATCGCATTAGGGCTGCGAGTCCCGAAGTCTTACCTAATTACAAATCCCCAGCAAGTAATTGATTTTGACTTCACTGGTGCAAAGCGTCCATATATTATCAAAAGTATTCCCTACGATTCTATCCGCAGATTAGATCTCACTAAATTACCCTGCGAAACCCCAGCCGAAACTGCCACTTTTGTCAACTCTTTACCAATTTCCGAGAGTAAACCTTGGATTATGCAAGAGTATATTCCGGGACAAGAGTTCTGCACTCACAGTACCATCCGTGATGGTCATGTTCAGTTGCACTGTTGCTGTGAATCATCAGCATTTCAGGTAAACTACGAAAATGTCGATCGCCCAGACATCGAAAATTGGATTCGTCAGTTTGCCAAAAGCCTCAATTTGACTGGACAAGTTTCCTTTGATTTCATTCAGGCGGCGGATGATGGACAGATTTATGCGATCGAATGTAATCCCCGCACCCATTCAGCTATCACGATGTTTTACAACCATCCCGATGTCGCCAAGGCTTATTTAGATCGCGACTCTTTACCACAAACTGTGCAGCCCTTGGCATCTAGCCGCCCGACTTACTGGATTTACCACGAAATTTGGCGATTGGTGACTAATTTGTCGTCGCCAAAGCTAGTTTCTGAGCGGTTACAAATTATTGTTCAAGGTAAAGATGCCATCTTCGATTGGAACGATCCATTACCATTTTTGATGGTGCATCATTGGCAAATCCCATTATTGTTATGGGGAAATTTGCAGAAGCCGAAAGAGTGGATTCGGATTGATTTTAATATTGGCAAACTTGTGGAAATAGGAGGAGATTGAGTATGTCAGTATTACGGGTTTTGCATTTAGTTGGATCGGCAGTCAGTGATTTTTACTGTGACTTGTCACGCCTTTACGCCCAAGATTGTTTGGAGAATACGGCTAATTCAGCACTGTATGAATTTCATATTGCCTATGTTTCTCCCGATCGCACCTGGCGTTTTCCGACATCTCTCGATAAAAGTGCGATCGAGGCCGCTCATCCCATGTCTTTAGCGGGCGCTGTGCAGGTGCTGACCGACCTCCAAATTGATGTAATGATCCCCCAGATGTTTTGCATCCCAGGCATGACTCAATACCGCAGCTTGTTCGATCTCCTGAATATTCCTTATGTGGGTAATCCCGCAGAGTTGATGGCGCTGGTGGCTGACAAAGCAAGGACAAAGGCAGTGGTAGCAGCCGCTGGGGTAAGTGTACCGTTGGGAGAAGTTGTCCGTGCGGGCGATCGAACTTTGATTGATTTCCCGATCGTCCTCAAGCCACTAAATGGTGATAATTCCATTGGAGTTACCTTCGTTAAAGATGCCGCTGACTATGATGCAGCTTTGCAGAAAGCATTGACTCATTCAGATGAAGTATTAGTAGAAAAATTCATTGAATTGGGTAGAGAAGTTCGCTGTGGAATTATCGTCAAAGCAGGCGAATTAGTCTGTTTGCCACTAGAAGAATATGCTCTAAATGCTGAGACAATGCCGATTCGGAGTTATGCCGACAAGCTGAAACAAAATGACGATGGCAGCTTGGGTTATGCCGCTAAAGATAGTACCAAATCGTGGATAGTTGACATCAGCGATTCGGCAACTGAGAGAGTTTGGGATATGGCCAGAAAATCTCATATAGCTTTGGGTTGTCGCGATTATAGTCTATTTGATTTTCGGATAGATCCGCAGGGAAAACCTTGGTTCTTGGAAGCGGGGCTTTACTGTTCTTTTGCTCAGAAAAGTGTACTTTCTGCGATGACGAAAGCATCGGGAACTTCTCTGGATACTTTTTTTGAAAGTATGTTGCAAAATGCTTTATGTAAAATCCCAAATAACTAAGGAATGATATAGAGGAGACGGCAATGCCGTGTCCCTACAGTATTATTGTGGGTAGGGACACGGCACTGCCGTCTCCTAATTTCTTGAGCCATAATACAGTTTCTGTAGGGTGCGTCGCGATCGACTAATTCAACGCACAGCGACAATCTCATGGCGACGCACCTGACAATCACGGCGGTGCGTCGCCATGAGATTATGGGAGGGAGATTACGGAAAAATTTGCCAGCGACGCACCCTACTTTCTGGGGGTCAACTAAATACTGATTTTTGATTTAGTCGATCGGCGCGATCGGTATTTTGATATTATGGACACGAGACTATAGCAGACTTCACTTCCTATGTCAAGAGTTACTGATATTGATACGAGTAACTCTTGTGTAATATTTGAGCTTTCCGCATACTAATCACCAGACAGAGGAAACCACAACATGATCCAAACCATATCCAAAACAATCACGTTTAACAATCACGTTTGATGAGTTCGTTGCTTGGTATCCAGAGAACTCTGTCCATAAGTACGAACTACATAATGGAGTAATTGTTGAAATGCCTTTAGGAACCGGCGACCATTCGGAAGTTACGGGTTTTATACACTCAAAACTAGCAGTTGAAATTGACCGTCGTGAATTACCCTACTCAATTCCAGGTGACTGCTTACTCAAGCTTTCCCGTAACGAAGCAGGTTATCAACCAGACGTAATAGTCCTAGACAGAACCGCACTTGCAAATGAACCACGCTGGAAAAAAGAATCTATCATCACGATGGGGTCTTCGGTGCGATTGGCTGTAGAGGTTGTCAGCACGAACTGGCAAGATGATTACCTGGTTAAAGTAGCTGATTATGAAAGATTGGGTATCCTGGAATATTGGGTTGTGGATTATGCTGCTTTGGGCGGCAGACGCTTCATTGGCAATCCGAAACAACCTACTATCTCGGTTTACCAGTTGGTTGACGGGGAATATCAAATCAGCCAGTTTCGGGGAGATGACATAGTTGAGTCGCTGGCATTCCCAGAGTTGAAATTAACGGCAGAACAGATTTTTCGGGCTGGTCTGCCTGCAACCGAGCCAAGTTAGAATGAATAAGGCGATCGGTATCAAAAGGATATCAAATGGGGTACAAAACAACCCCAATTTTTTAACAAATCTGCGTTTTGTACCAAGTGCTGTTCTGTCAGGACGGGCGATCGGACTCACATCAGCTACAGTCCAATTTGTCAATGATAGCATCTATCGTTGTGTCATCTTTTAGCTTTCGGCATACTAATCACCAGACAGAGGAAACCACAAACAATCACGTTTGATGAGTTCGTTGCTTGGTATCCAGAGAACTCTGTCCATAAGTACGAACTACATAATGGAGTAATTGTTGAAATGCCTTTAGGAACTGGCCGCCATTGCCGCGTTATAGCTTTAACCAGGGACGAAATCATCGCAGAAATCAGGCGACTGAAATTGCCTTGCTTTATCCCCGCCCACTACCTGCTCAAACCCGTCCGCAACGAGGCGGGCTACCTGCCAGACGCAGTTGTCCTAGACGAAGCAGCTCTCACAAAAGAACCGCGCTGGGATAGGGAATCCATCATCACGATGGGGTCTTCGGTGCGACTGGCTGTAGAGGTCGTCAGTACCAACTGGCGGGACGATTACCATCTCAAATTCGCCGACTACGAAGAAATGGGCATCCCCGAATACTGGATTGTGGACTACCTCGGTTTGGGCGGCCGCAAGTTCATCGGTACTCCCAAACAACCCACACTATCGGTTTGCCAGTTGGTTGACGGCGAGTATCAGGTAAAACAGTTTAAGGGCGATGACATAGTTGAATCGCTGGCTTTCCCAGAGTTGAGGTTGACTACCGAGGTGATTTTTCGAGCCGGTCTGCCTCCAACCGAGCCGAGCTAGAACGACTGGGGGGCGATCGGATATTAAAAGAATATCAAAAATTGTACTTTGTACATTGTGTAATCTTCTAGCTTTCCGCATACTAATCACCAGACAGAGGAAACCGCAACATGATCCAAACCATATCCAAAACAATCACGTTTGATGAGTTCGTTGCCTGGTATCCAGAGAACTCTGTCCATAAGTACGAACTACACAACGGAGTAATTGTTGAAATGCCTTTAGGAACCGGCGACCATTCGGAAGTTACGGGTTTTCTTTCCAGTGAAATCAATTTTGAAATCAGACGGCTGCAATTGCCTTACTTTATCCCTGGTGATTGCCTAATTAAACCCGTCCGTGACGAAGCAGGTTATCAACCAGACGTAATAGTCCTAGACAGAACCGCACTTGCAAACGAACCACGCTGGAAAAAAGAATCCGTCATCACGATGGGATCTTCGGTGCGATTGGCTGTAGAGGTTGTCAGTACGAACTGGCAAGATGATTACCTGGTTAAAGTAGCTGATTATGAAAGATTGGGTATCCCGGAATATTGGGTTGTGGATTATGCTGCTTTGGGCGGCAGACGCTTTATTGGTAATCCGAAACAACCTACTATCTCGGTTTATCAGTTGGTTGACGGGGAATATCAAATCAGCCAATTTCGGGGAAATGACATAGTTGAATCGCTGGCATTCCCAGAGTTGAAATTAACGGCAGAGAAGATTTTTCTTGCTGGTTTGCCGAACTAACCAAAGCTGTTATTCCTAGACTTTCTGGTGTGATATAATCTGAAAAAGTGCGATCGATATTTATAAAAATTTATACCGTGCCGTAATGACTACGCCGCCGAATCCGCTGACTCCGACTCCGACACCATCCCAATCGAGTCCAACTCCTGTAGTGCCATCTCCTCCAGTAAGTACGAAATTGGGTACATTCACGCAAAAGTTAGTGATGAATGTTTTAGAGGTTGTCGATCAGGTGTTATATGGGTTAATGGGTCAACTTGGGAGAACAGTTTTTGGGTCAATTCAGGATGCGATCGCGATCGGTATTCTTTTAAAACTTCCCGGTTTAATCGGTGAAATTATTATCGGTAAAGATTTTTCAGGTTTCGATATTTGTCTAAAAGAAAGCCCTTGGGGTGTATCTCGTTATGCTTGTTTCATTATTGTAGCTTCTGATTTTTTGTTGTGGATAGTTCTCGCAGGTCGAATTATTGGTAGATTTTGGGCAGATTTAAAAGATTTGAAAAATAATCCCTAGGAGATATTTGATATGACTTTAGTCAACCGGAAACAAATTAGTCTTTATGAAGAAGCTGAAGCTGGATTAAATTCTTTAGTCAAGCAAACGGCTCAAGTTGGTGTTGGTTTGTTGGGGATACTGTTGCTGACAGGAGGAAGTCCGCCAGCTTTGACAGTAGGGTTAAGTGTAGTTGGGGGAATTGCGTTTGTTGCTTGGAGCGAAGAGAAGCGACTGACTAAATTTTATGCGAGGCAGACTCAGCTAATACAGAATTCTGTCATTGCGAGTGAAACGAAGCAATCGCAACTCAAACATCATCCTGTCATTGCGAGTGGAACAAAGCAATCGCAAATTCCTAATACCAGTGAGTCTGAGCCGACTAAATTTGAGGGACGACAATCGCAACTTCCTAACTCTAGTGAGTCTGAATTGCTTGCAAATGACATCAAACAAATCCTTGAAGCAGATACAGATAATTTATCGGAATTGATGAAACAGGCTGGTCTAAATCCAGATAAAGATTTAGCAGGAGCTGATTTAAGTAGTGTTAAAGCAGTTGGCTGCAAATTGAGCCGATTCAATCTCAGTGGCGCTGACTTAGATAATACCGATTTGAGTCGTACCGATCTGAGTTTTGCGAACTTAAGCAATGCTAAACTAACAAACGTAAAACTTTGTCGCGCTGACTTAAGTGGTGCTGACTTGAGAAATGCTTTGCTAATGGATGCCGACTTGAGTTTTGCCGACTTAAGCGATGCGGACTTGAGCGGTGCCGATTTGATTAATGCTGACTTAAGCAATGCCAATTTAAGCAATGCCAATTTGCACAATGCTAATTTGACAGCGACCAACCTGAGTACCGCCAATTTGAGCGATGCTAACTTGAGCAGTGCCAACTTGAGTGATGCCGATTTGAGCAATGCCGATTTGAGCAATGCCGACTTGAGCAATGCCAATCTGAGCACTGCCAAAGTAGAAAGTTCTCGATTTGGTAACAATGCCGGACTATCTGAAGATGCAAAGTATGAACTACAAAACCGAGGTGCAATCTTCCCGCAAGATTTCCCGCAAGACGAACGGATACTTGAATACGAGCTATAATAGTTGGGTAACTTTGGGGTAAGTAAAAAACTAACATGAATCAAACTTCTACAGTTACGATCGCCAATACATCTTATAAAATCCTCGCAGAACTCTCTGCAAACTCTGGAAAATCAATCCAAGCAGTTCTCGAACAAGCGATCGAACAATACCGAAGACAACAGTTTTTAGAAGCAGCAAACCAAGCTTATATTGCTCTACGCAATAACTCCGAAGCTTGGCAAGAAGAACTTGAAGAACGATCGGTCTGGGATATTACTTTAGAGGATGGTTTAGAATGACCTCAGCAGCAAAACCATCACGCGGTGATATATGGCTGATTGACTTGAATCCAATACGAGGACGCGAGCAGTCTGGCAAGCGTCCCTGTCTGATAGTATCTGTAGATTCATTCAATCAGGGTGCTTCGGCATTAGTCGTTGTGCTGCCAGTTACATCTAAGGATAAGGGAATCCCCTGGCACGTTGAAGTTAACCCTCCAGAAGGAGGACTTAGACAGCGAAGTTTCATCAAATGTGAAGATGTACGCTCAATTAGTATAGAAAGACTTTTTGAACTGTGGGGCGCAGTTTCTCCAACAACATTAATGATGGTAGAGGAAAGACTGCGTATTCTTTTAAATTTATAGAGAATCATCATATAAAATAATTCTGTACTGTGATAGATTTCCAGCGCAGAAACTCCCAAAAATCCGGTTTATTTGGTTTTGATGCTGAATTCCCGGTTCAAATTCACGCAACCTTGCAATTTTAGAAATTGTGTGATACCATAAAACGTTCTTGAAAATAGCGCAACAGCAAATATTACTGCATGGCAACGAAGCCAACGATCGCATTTACCCACCTCGGCTGCGAAAAAAATCGCATTGATACCGAACACATGATTGGCTTGCTGGCTCAAGCAGGCTATGAAGTCGATTCTAATGAAGAATTAGCCGATTACGTCGTCGTCAATACTTGCAGTTTTATCCAAGCTGCGCGAGAAGAATCAGTCCGCACCCTGGTAGAATTAGCCGAAGCTAATAAAAAAGTAGTCATCACTGGCTGCATGGCACAGCATTTTCAGCAGCAATTGCTGGATGAATTGCCCGAAGCCGTCGCAATTGTCGGCACTGGTGATTATCATAAAATAGTCGATGTGATGCAAAGGGTCGAAAAGGGCGATCGAGTTTCCCTCGTCTCTAGTGAACCTACTTACATCGCTGACGAAACTACTCCTCGCTATCGCACAACATCCGAAGGTGTCGCTTATCTGCGAATAGCCGAAGGCTGCGACTACCGTTGCGCTTTTTGCATTATCCCGCACTTGCGCGGAAATCAGCGATCGCGCACCATAGAATCTATTGTCGCTGAAGCTAAGCAATTAGCCTCCGAAGGGGTAAAGGAAATTATCCTAATTTCTCAAATTACCACCAACTACGGCAAAGATATTTATGGCGAACCCAAACTAGCCGAATTACTCCGCGCTTTGGGCGAAGTAGATGTACCTTGGATTCGGATGCACTACGCCTATCCTACAGGTTTGACTCCGCAAGTTGTGGCGGCAATCTGCGAAACTCACAACGTTTTGCCATACTTGGATTTACCTCTACAACACTCGCACCCGGAAATTCTGCGGGCGATGAATCGGCCTTTCCAAGCTGGGATCAATGATGCCATAGTCGATCGCCTGAAAGCATCAATTCCTGGTGCCGTGATGCGGACAACTTTTATAGTCGGCTTCCCTGGCGAAACAGACGAACACGCAGCACACTTGCTGGAATTTGTCAAGCGCCACGAATTCGATCACGTCGGAGTATTCACATTTTCCGCCGAAGAAGGCACCCCAGCCTACAGCTTGCCAAATCAACTCCCAGCAGAAAAAATGGAAATTTGGCGAAATGCAGTTATGGCGGCACAACAACCTATATCATTAAAAAAGAATCAAGAATCTGTCGGTCAGGTAGTTGATGTCCTGATAGAACAAGAACAACCAGAGACAGGTGAGTTGATTGGTAGATCCGCCCGGTTCTCCCCAGAAGTAGACGGACTCGTCTATGTGACAGGAGAAGCACGGCTGGGATCGATCGTACCTGTGAAAATTACAGACGCAGATTTCTACGACCTTCATGGTCAAGTAGAAATCGCTCGAACTGTCTCGTTAGCTAAAGCAGTATCAGCCCCCCGCTAGGAGCGTAGCCTCGCGTCGGGATGAGTGCCAGTGAGTTGACGATTCCACTCCCGCGAGTCGAATTCCAAGCCGTGCTGTGGAACAGCGACGGGGTGGATGAGGAAACGAGCAATTCTTCTGATAAAATTGGTACATCTTGACCACCAATGCCGTAAGCGAAAACCAAGCTCATAGGTACGTGTTGCCAGAAAAAGTATGGGTCTTGGAAGGACTCCTGCCCGGGCGAGGCAATGTAAGACCAATAGAATTACGGAGTTCTGGCGGCTGTTGCCAATGAATTGGGAAGCCCGTGCTCTACCGCAGGTCAGCGTCGGGTAGTTCACTGTTTTGTTTCTGAATGTAAAGAGTTATGCTAATATAAAGTCAGAAACCAGCGGGGAGAATTTGAGATTGCTTCGCCGTCCGCCCTACACCACAACGGTATCCCGAAAGAGTGTTGAGATGGATAGGCGGTAACGGTAGTCCAAAAACGGATAGAAGCCGCCGACGCCAGGAGTAGAGAGATTAAAATTTTAGACGCTAGTTCAAGCTGCCAGATTCATCTGTGGAGTAAATCTAAAATCTAAAATCTAAAATCTAAAATCGACTGACGGTCGCTACATACCCTGTTGAATCCCGCAGGCGACGGATTGCGGGATAGCGCCTGAACCAACAAAACTGTAACTACTATATATGTAGTAAAGTGGGGCTGGTCATCATCCTCACTATAAAATGCCCTAGAGAGAAAGCTTGCAAGTACCTCAAAGGAAGTCCAATGTACTGTTTAAAGAATGTTGGAAGCCGATAACCCCACCGCTGGCGGTTGGTATCGGTGATGTCAGAAAATCAAAGACGGCTGTCGAATCGGTAAATTAGTCACCATCGACGGAGCTGCCCTATACTCGATTGCTATTTGAAAAGGTGCGCGCAGGCGCAGCACCATACAGAACTCACAATGAGTTCCTGCCCTAGAGCAGAAATCCGCATCCGAGTTGGGCAACTTAGAAGGCTAAGACTCGTTATTAGGAGAATTAATGAATTTATTGTTTGAAGGTTTGGGTCTTTCCGAAGAACTCGTTCTCCATCTGGAAACACTCGGCTTTACAGAACCTACTCCCATCCAAGTACAAGCAATTCCGCACCTGCTAGCAGGCCGCGACGTTGTGGGTCAAGCTCAAACTGGAACGGGCAAAACGGCAGCATTCTCGTTGCCCATCTTGGAGCGGATTGATTTAGATCTAACTGCGGTGCAAGCATTGGTGCTCACACCGACTCGTGAATTGGCCATGCAGGTAACTGAAGCCATCCGCGATTTGAGCGGTATCAGCAGCGACGGCCCGGTAAAAGTCGGTCGCTCTCTGCAAGTTCTGACCGTGTACGGCGGTCAATCGATCGATCGCCAAATGCAGCGTTTGAAGCGCGGCGTTCACATTGTTGTCGGTACACCCGGACGCATATTGGATATGCTCAGCCGCGGCAGCCTGAAACTCGACAAGGTACAGTGGCTG
Organism: Microcoleus sp. PH2017_35_SFW_U_B; assembly: GCF_020737865.1. Classification (NCBI taxonomy): domain Bacteria; kingdom Bacillati; phylum Cyanobacteriota; class Cyanophyceae; order Oscillatoriales; family Microcoleaceae; genus Microcoleus; species Microcoleus sp. PH2017_35_SFW_U_B. The sequence goes on along the minus strand of NZ_JAEQDE010000116.1, from coordinate 36,977 downwards.
GTTTTGGATGAAGCTGACGAAATGCTGAGCATGGGCTTTATCCAAGATGTGGAAAGAATCTTGGATGCTGCACCAAAAGACCGTCAAACGGCATTTTTCTCGGCGACGATGGAAGCTTCTATTCGGAAATTGGTAGCGCGGCATTTGCGGAACCCAGTCAACGTCACCGTAGAACAACCAAAAGCAACGCCGAAACGCATCAGCCAAGGCGTGTATATGGTTCCCCGCGGCTGGTCTAAGGCAAGAGCTTTGCAGCCAATCCTAGAAATGGAAGACCCGGAATCGGCGCTGATTTTTGTGCGGACTCGGCAGTCGGCGGCGGAACTTACTAGCCAACTGCAAGCAGCAGGCCACAGCGTTGACGAATATCACGGTAATTTGAATCAGGCACAGCGGGAACGTTTGCTGCATCGGTTCCGCCAATGTCAAGTCCGCTGGGTAGTGGCGACTGATATTGCTGCGCGGGGTTTGGATGTGGATCACTTGACTCACGTTATTAACTACGATTTGCCCGATAGCGTAGAAAGCTACGTTCACCGGATCGGACGCACGGGCCGGGCCGGCCGCGAAGGAACTGCGATCACGCTGATTCAACCAGTGGATCGCCGCAAATTGCGCTTGATTGAACGCCACGTGCGATCGAGCTTGACTGTACGAAACATTCCGACACGGGCACAAATTGAAGCTCGTCAGTTGGAAAAGATGCAGGGTAAAGTTCGCGAAGCTTTGGCTGGCGAACGGATGGCATCTTTCTTGCCTCTGGTGTCTCAGTTGTCCGAGGAATACGACTCCCATGCGATCGCCGCAGCAGCTTTGCAAATGGCCTTCGATCAAAGCCGTCCGGCTTGGATGGGCGCGGATTACGCTCAACAAGAAGATCCCCCTATTGGTGGAGAAAACAGCGTCAAGCCAATCTTGATCAAGAAGCGGGCTAAGACTGGCGCGCCGACTAATTCAGTCGGTTCGAGCGTTCCTGCTCCCGTTCCCCAGAACAGCTAATTAGTAGGGTGCGCGCTGCGCGCCTTATTTTCTAACTGGTAGGGTGCGAAATTCGCACCTTATTTTTTTATGTGTGGAATTAATCTATAGGTACGTAGTTGCGCTTCAGCGCTCTTTATATGTATGAAAGAGCGCTGAAGCGCAACTACGTACCTTGACTGCACGTGATGCTCAATACTTGTTTTCAGCAAACCTAAAAATCCTCTGAAGTAACAAGGACTGAAGTCCTCACTACAAACCTCTACAGGGGGATTTTTGGACTGCTGTGTAGTATTTTAGTTGAGCTGCGTGCCGACAATAATCTTTTGCACGCGATCGCCCTTCAGTTCCAAAACCAAATTAGAAGCCTTTTGGTCGTTGCTGTAAGTCAACCGACTCACTCCACCCTGCACGGATTGCGAGCTGTAACCGTAAGTTTTAAGGACTTTTTGACTTTTATCTCCTACCTTAATACTACTCGTTGTTACGTACTTGGGATTCGTAGTAGAAATTAAATAAACTTTGCCATTCCAGGCTGCTACCGTCAATTTCGAGTAGGTTAGCGTGCGAATCTTGCCACCCATAGCCTTGCTACCCGGTTTAGTTTCATCCCGCTGCGGTTTGCCCAACTTGCGTTTAGCCTCTTCTACAGACATCCCCAAACGAACTGGGCCAATCCCCAAGCGCGAATAGTCGATCGCCGCCGGCTTTTGTGTGGCGTTCAACATACTTTCTAGAGCCACAACAGTTTGATTCATACCCACAACAGGGCGAATTAAAGCAGCAAATCCGAAGCTCGAAATTGCGATATTGAGCATGATGCCAGCAACGGCTGTTGTCACAAACAATCTTACCATTTTTTTATACCTTTATTTTGCAGTTTATTCCTGCAATACCCTGTTATATCCGGATAAATACTAATGATTGCGGGCGAATACAATTCGCTCCTAAACAGGCAAAGTCCGCCTGCGAGGACTCAAGCAGTAAGGATATTCATCCCCAAAAATATAACATAGAGAAACCCGGTTTCAGCAGGGGGCGTACCCCCGTGTTCGTCTTGATTCGGGGTTTCTGAATACCAACACCATTTTACGTTTAATTAGCGCGAATACTTCATCACCGGAATGGGTGTGATATCCTAACAAAAGCCCTTTCTCCATAAAATTTGCAATTTAGATGACCGCCATAGATTCCACTAAACACCAGAAATCTAAAGCCCTGAAACCGGGCAGCCGCCGCCCCGCTAAAGAACTTTGCAGCGAGTGCGGTTTGTGCGATACATATTATATCCATTATGTCAAGGAAGCTTGCGCTTTCTTAACTCAGCATATCGCAGAACTGGAAGAGGAGATTCACGGGCGATCGCGCAATCTCGACAATCCCGACGATTGGTACTTCGGCGTCAGTCAAAATATGATGGCGGCCAAGAAAAAAGAACCAATAGAAGGCGCTCAGTGGACGGGAATTGTCAGCTCAATTGCGATCGAAATGCTGGAAAAAGGCATTGTTGAAGGTGTTGTCTGCGTTCAAAATACCAAAGAAGACCGCTTTCAACCGATGCCTATAATTGCGAGAAATCGCGAAGAAATTCTCGCTGCAAAAGTCAACAAGCCAACTCTATCTCCCAACCTTTCAGTGTTGGAACAAATCGAGAAGTCGGGGATGAAACGGCTGTTAGTAATTGGCGTCGGCTGTCAAATTCAAGCATTGCGTACAGTCGAGAAACAACTCGGTTTAGAAAAGCTCTACGTTCTCGGAACTCCCTGTGTAGATAATGTTAGCCGCGCGGGCTTACAGAAATTCCTAGACACGACTAGCCGTTCTCCTGAAACGGTGGTATCTTACGAGTTTATGCAAGACTTTAACGTTCACTTCAAACACGAAGATGGTTCTACGGAAAAAGTGCCATTTTTCGGATTGAATACAAAAGAATTGAAAGATGTGTTTGCTCCTTCTTGTTTGAGCTGTTTTGATTACGTTAATTCCTTAGCAGATTTAGTGGTGGGCTACATGGGCGCACCTTTTGGCTGGCAGTGGATTGTGGTACGAAATGATACCGGACAAGAAATGTTAGACTTGGTAATGGATCAGCTAAACACTCAGCCGGTGATGTCTCAGGGAAACAGAAAAGAGGCTGTTCAACAAAGTATTCCAGCTTACGAGAAAGGTGTGACTTTGCCGATGTGGGCGGCGAAGTTGATGGGAGTGTTTATTGAGAGAATTGGGCCGAAGGGTTTGGAATATGCTCGGTTTTCAATTGATTCTCATTTCACTCGCAATTATCTGTATGTGAAGCGGAATTATCCCGAAAAATTGGAGGCTCACGTGCCGGAATATGCTAAGCGGATTGTCGGGCAGTATAAGTTGCCAGAGGTTTAAGCTGGTAGGGTGCATGATATTATGCCCTGTTAATTACTATTAATAAAAAATGTTTGTAGTGAGGACTTTAGTCCTCGGATGGATGCGGACTAAAGTCCTCACTACAAACCAGTTTTTTTGTGGTAGCTAACTGACGCGCACTACTCCTTGGGCGATTGAAATTATGCAACTCCAAAGCCTGTATATTCGCGCGCGTAAGTTGGCTGAAGTCCTAGCACAATATCCTCTTTGGGTATTCCCATTTCTACCAATTCGTCAGCAATCTGCCTGTCTGTTTGATTTCGCTGAATCCAGATTTTGCCATTTTTAATATCCAAATGAAACACACAGTTATACACGCGGCGGTGTGTGTCCCATCCTAAATCGATGACAAGATAGCGATCTTTTTCTTTGTCAAAAATTGTTTCTACTTCAATTTCTCCGTTAATTGGTGCTATCTTGCTGTCTTCAATTAGCAGCTTTTGAATGCACTGACGGTAATGCTCTAGTCGATCCATTTGACTATTGCCTCCTGAGTTGATTTTAAATAGATATGTAAACTTGTAGGGTGCGTCAGCTAGAAGCTGCTGGATGATTCAACAAATAATCCTACTGACGCACCCTACGAGTCTACGCCTGAGCCGTCAGCTCCTTGCAGTAAACTATCTTGTCATGGCCTGCTTTGTAGAAGTCGCGAATCCGCGCTTCTTCGTCGTAACCGCACTTGCGGTAGAACGATCGCACGCGATCGAACTCCGGGAGTCCCGACGTTTCCACCAGCAACACGCGCCCGCTCCGCGCCATCAAGGTTTGTTCCATGTAGCGCAGCAATGTCGCACCGCGTCCTTGTCCCTGGCGATCGGGTAAGATGGCGATTAATTGCAAGTTCCACGTGCGATCGGTCATTGGTTCGAGCTCGCAGTAGGCGACACCCACGGGCCCGCCGTCGTCATCGGTAATCCAGAAGCGATCGCCATCGTTGTTAGTGGCGAAGTAATCGGCTAGCACATTCCTACAAATCAGCAGCGTGTTCCTTCAACTCGTTCAAAGAAACGTATTCCAAAGTTAAGACATGAGTCGCCGACAAAACCACAAGTGGCGCACATCCAGCATCCATTGCTTCCTTCCAGCGCGAAGCACACAAACACCAACAATCCCCTGGCTTCAATCCCGGAAATTTAAAATCGGGAACCGGGGTACTCAAATCGTTTCCCATTCTTTTGGTGTACTTCAAAAACTCTTCTGTCACTTTTGCACAAACGGTGTGAGCCCCTAAATCTCCGCCACCCGTATTGCATTTTCCGTCCCGATAATAGCCTGTCATGGGCGATGTGCAGCAAGTTTCTAATTTTGTTCCCAGCACATTTGTCGCTTCCGTAACCATCGCAACTCCTCCACACAACTCTGCGATCTAATTTTACACAAAAGGTGGTTTTTTATATATCTTTTTCCATTGCAAAGTTAATAAATTTTTGTCCTCTCCGCTCTACTTCTTGTTTTCTAATCAGAATAAATCCCTGGGTTTCAAAAAAAAGTCGAGCTGTAATGCTGGCTTCGGTAAATAACTTTCTAAGTCCTAACTCTTTGGCTTTTAACTCGATTTGTGTTAAAATTAGCGTCCCAACTCCTTGTCTTTGAAAGTCTTTGTGACAGTAAAAGCGATCGATATGGCCGTTGATTTCTAATTCTCCAAAACCTGCGATTGTATCGCCCTCTGCTGCTACGAAGGTAAATTTACTGCTTAAACTTTGCATCCACTTTTGAATGTCGGTATCTGCTGGCGCCCAAGCATCTACTTGGGCTGTTGTGTAATCGCGGATATTTACTTCGTGCACGGTGTCGTAAAATAGTTTGACAATTTTTTCAGTGTCGCCGATTTCGTAGGTTCGTACTTTCATGAGATTTAAGGTGCAGATTCCCACGATCGATTCGGGGCTTTTATGTGGAGATTGATGGCGGGGTGTTTTGGATTTCTGGCTCAAATCGCCGCGACAAATTGACTCCAAAGATAATTTTACTGCACCCCTTGACAAGCTCTGGTAGTCTGTGCAACATTAATTATAACAACTGTTCGATATACTTATATTTTCCAATATCAGCCGTCAAAAGCTTTTTGTGTATTCGTTTATACTATATCGGATGTTCGATATAGGAATATTTGGTCGATCGCCCTTAAATCTCCGATAACCTAGGATCTAGAATCAAAAATCTGAAGATCGATCCATGCCAAAAATAGTTGACCGCGAATTGTACCGCAAAGAATTACTGAACAAAAGTTTTGAGCTTTTTGCCGAAAAAGGCTATTCCTCCGTCACAATGCGAGAAATTGCCTCAGGAATTGGAGTTTCTACAGGAACCCTTTACCACTATTTCCCGAGTAAAGAAAGTTTGTTCGAGCAGTTAATTGTATATTTGAGCTATGAAGATACAAAAGAAGAAGCACTGGCTGAGTTAGGAAATCCACCAACTCTCGGAGAAAAAGTTGAACAACTGATGAATTATCTCAGCGGAATTGAAGATTATATGCTGAAGAATCTGTTAATTACCTTCGAGTTTTGCCACCAAAAAACTCGCAAAGAGATTGATAGCAATCAAGCACTCCAGCTAGCAGGAAAGCGTTATGAAGAGGCACTCATTTGCTACCTGGGTATCTCCGATCCAGCGCTCGCTAAATTTGTCATTTGTTATATTGACGGTTTGGTGGCAAGAAGATTTTATCAAGGCGAAAGGATATCTTTTACAGAACAAGCGAATGTATTAAAAAATATATTACTCGCTTATTTAGAAAAAAAACAATCGCAAATTTAGGAGGAATATGAATTTTCAATTTTTCATCAAGCCTAAAAATCCATTGGTAATGGGATTGGTAGTTGCTGGCGCTGCTATTAGCATCGGTACAACTTTTTACGGCATTTCTCAGTTTGGATCTTTAGCTAAAAATGCTGAACCTTTACCCGTAGAAACACCGCCGCCCAGGAAAATCACGGCTTTGGGAAGATTGGAACCGCTGGGGGAAGTGATTCGCTTGGGGGTGTCGCAGGCGTTGGATGGCGATCGCGTGGCGAAGCTTTTAGTCAAAGAGGGCGATCGCGTGAAAGCAGGGCAGTCGATCGCAATTTTGGATGCAGGCGATCGGCTAAAATCTGCTTTAGACGAAGCCAAAGAAAAAGTCAAAGTTGCTGAAGCCAGTTTAGCAAAGGTAAAAGCCGGGGCAAAGTCGGGAGAACTTGCAGCACAATCTGCGACAATTGGCAAGCTAGAAGCCCAATTGCAAGGAAACCAGGCGGCACAACAAGCAACAGTCGATCGCATTCAAGCGCAATGGAAAGGAGAAAAAACCGCACAGCAAGCAACCATCAGCAGAATAACCGCACAATGGCAAGGAGAAAGAAAAGTACAAACAGCCACAATTAGTCGCATAACTGCACAATGGCAAGGAGAAAAAACAGCACAAACAGCAGCAATTAACAAATTAAAAGCCGAGTCAAATAATGCCCAAACCGAATACCTGCGGCACAAAGAACTTGTTACCGAAGGCGCAATTTCTAACTCCGTCATGGACAGCAAACGACTGTCATTAGAAACAAGTCGCCAGGAACTTAAAGAAGCCGAAGCAAATCTCAGCCGCATCAACAGTACGGCCAAGCAGCAGCTTAAAGAAGGCGAAGCAAATCTCACCCGAATTAACAGTACAGGAATCCAGCAACTCAACGAAGCAGAAGCAAATCTTGCCAGAATTAACAGTACAGCAATCCAGCAGTTAGCAGAAGCAGAAGCAACACTTAAGCGCATCAAAAATAGTGGCAGCGAAGAACTAAAAGAAGCCCAAGCAACTCTCGACAAAATAGGCGAAGTGCGCCCGGTAGATATCCAAGCAGCCCAAACCGAAATCAACAGCGCCATCGCCCAAGTCAAGCGCGCCGAAACCGAATTAAATCAAGCTTACATCCGCACTCCCAACGCCGGAAAAATCCTCAAGATTCACACCCGCGCCGGGGAAAAAATTAGTGATGACGGCATTGCAGACGTAGGAGAAACTCAGCAAATGGTAGTCGTTGCCGAAGTTTACCAAACCGACATCAGCAAAATCAAGGTTGGGCAAAAAGCAGGTGTTACCAGCCAAGCATTTTCAGGAGAATTGCCGGGAACTGTTAAAGAAATCGGCTTAAAAGTCAGCAAGCAAAACGTGTTTAGCAACCAGCCAGGAGAAAACTTGGACAGCCGAGTTGTGGAGGTGAAAATTCACCTGAATCCTGAAGCTAGCAAAAAAGTTGCGGGATTGACAAATTTGCAGGTACAAGTAGCAATTCAAAATTAGGGAGATTGAGAAACATGGGAGAATTGGGGCCAGATCCAAACCGACCGTATCCGATGGTAGACCAGCGCCGGGTTTGCTTTATCAAAAACTTTATTAAATCGCCCAATATTATTGTCGGCGATTACTCTTACTACGACGATCCGATCGACCCGGAAAATTTCGATAGAAACGTACTTTACAATTACGGGAGTGATAAATTAATTATTGGTAAATTTTGTGCGATCGCCACCAACGTCAAATTCATCATGAACGGTGCAAATCACAAACTCGATGGCATTTCTACCTATCCATTTCCAGTCTTTGGGAACGGCTGGGAAACAGCTATGAATCTATTAATCGAACTACCAACTAAAGGCGATACAATTATTGGTAATGATGTTTGGATAGGTTACGAATCGGTGATTATGCCGGGAGTTAAAATCGGCGACGGTGCAATTATTGCTGCTAAATCTGTTGTAGTAAAAGATGTTCCCGCTTACACCGTTGTCGGCGGAAATCCCGCTGGTTTAATTAAGCAGCGTTTCAGCGATGCTGAGGTGGCGCAATTATTACAAATGCGCTGGTGGGATTGGGAAGTTGACAAGATTTCGCGCCATATTAACTTAATTATGCAATCCGATATTCAAGCGCTGAGTAATGCCGATCAGACTTAGGCAATCGCCGACAAAGAAACCGGATTTTTTACCGATATTAAAGGCTGCGATGCAATATCTTCGCAAAAAACCCGGTTTCTGCCCACCGGATGAGCCCAATTACCGCACTCGCCGACAAAGAAACCGGGTTTTTACCGAAATTAAAGGCTACGATGCAATATCTTCGTAAAAAACCCGGTTTCTGCCCACCGGATTATCCCAATTCCCAATTCCCAATTCCCAATTCCCAATTCCCAATTCCCCAAATATTATGTTTCGCAAAACACCCCTTGCTTGGTTGCAAGTAACCAGAGAAAAAACCCGCCTCGCTGTTGCTATCGCCGGAATTGCCTTTGCAGATATTCTGATTTTTGTGCAACTCGGCTTTCAAGATGCACTCTTCGATTCTGCTGTTAAGCCGCACGAAAGTTTACAGACAGATTTAGTGTTAATCAATCCTCAATTTGAAACTTTTGCTGCGGTAAAACAGTTCAAAAGAGAGCGACTTTATCAAGCACAAGGAGTCGCGGGAGTCAAGTCTGTCACTTCTTTATATATTGGGATGGGACAGTGGCGAAATCCCACAAACCGCACTACGCGAGGAATTTTAATTTTTGGCATAGATCCTGGCAACACAACATTTATTTTGCCAGATGTCAATCAGAATTTGGCTCAACTTCAAAAGTTCAATAATGTGTTATTTGACCAAGCTTCTAGACCTGAGTATGGGGAAATTGCCAATATTTTTAATACACAATCTACCCTCGAAACTGAACTTAACAAACGAAATATTCAAGTAGGAGGAGTATTTACTCTCGGTACTTCTTTCGTGGCTGATGGCAATGTCATTGCTAGCGATTCTACTTTCATGAATTTATTTCCAGAACGCAAACCAGATGAAATTGATGTGGGTTTAATTCAGTTGCAACCGGGGGCTGACATCCTCAAAGTTCAATCAATGTTGAAAGCTATTTTGCCGGATGATGTGAAAGTTCTGACTTTAGCAGAATTTGCGGAAATTGAAAAGGCTTATTGGGGAAATGCTACTCCGATTGGTTTTATTTTTGGATTTGGTACGATTATCGGATTCATTGTTGGTTTGATTATTGTTTACCAAATTTTGTATTCAGATGTTTCCGATCACTTGGCTGAGTACGCGACTTTAAAAGCTATGGGATATAGCGATCGCTATTTAGTCGGAGTTTTAGTTCAGGAAGCTTTGTTATTAGCTATTTTGGGTTTTATGCCGGGAATTGTTTTGGCTAACGGACTGTATTCCCTAGCGCAGTCTGCTACATTGCTGCCAATTGCAATGACAACAAATCGAGCGACTACTGTGTTGGGTTTGACGATTGTGATGTGTACTGGTTCTGGGGCGCTGGCTTTGCGGAAATTGCGATCGGCCGATCCGGCAGATATTTTCTAAGCTGTTGTGGCATTTTAATTTAATTTTTGGGCGGGCTAGAAGCCCACCCCACAAGAGATGGAAGAAACAGGATTGCCAAAATTAAATGTGTACCAGCTTAGAACCAAACAAAATACCTCCATTAATTGTGGCACGGGCGTCTCGCCCGTGACTTATAGAAAAAACACAAAAAATCACCATGCAAACCCTAAACTCTCCCGCCAACTTCGACGAAACCATAACAAATCAAGCTGTAATATCTGTCAAAAATCTCAACCATTACTTCGGTAAAGGTTCCCTGAAAAAACAAGCTTTATTTGATATTAATCTCGATATCAACTCTGGGGAAATCGTAATTATGACGGGGCCTTCTGGTTCGGGTAAAACAACTTTACTGACGATGTTAGGCGGCCTGCGTTCGGCTCAAGAAGGGAGTCTCAATATTCTGGGGGAAGAAATACGCGGCGCTAGTAAGAATCAGTTAACTAAGTTGAGAAAGCAAATTGGTTATATTTTTCAAGCGCATAACTTGATGACGTTTTTGACGGCTAAGCAAAATGTGCGGATGTCTTTGGAATTACATAAGGAAATGCTAAATCAGAATATGGATGCTTTGTCAATATCCATGTTGGAAGCTGTTGGTTTGGGAGAACGGGCTAATTATTACCCAGAAAATCTGTCGGGAGGACAAAAACAAAGGGTGGCGATCGCCCGGGCGTTAGTCAGTCGGCCTAAAATAGTCTTAGCTGATGAACCTACGGCGGCTTTGGACAAACAATCCGGGCGAGATGTGGTGGAGATCATGCAGACACTAGCAAAGGAACAAGGTTGTACGATTTTGCTAGTGACGCACGACAATCGGATTCTCGATATTGCCGATCGCATTATCTACATGGAAGACGGACGTTTAGTCACAAATTTAGCCGATCGACCTTAATCAGATGTCAACAAATCTCTTACAAAAGTTCTTTTTATCAAATTTTGGGACGGGCAAGATGCCCATCCCACAATATTTTCTTTTATTGTGGGATGGGCATCTTGCCCGTCCTAATTATTTTTGTAAGATATTCGCTACTTGGCCGGGCCCACGGCCTCGATCGCAGCCTCAAGGGCGATCGACACATGAGTCCAATGAGTACCCCCTTGACAAAAAGCCACATATGGTTCTCGCAGAGGCCCGTCTGCGGAAAATTCCGAGGTACTGCCATCAATAAAAGTACCACCAGCCATCACCAACTGACTCTCGTATCCCGGGGGGAATTTTGCTGCACCGCCCGACAGAAAGCAATTAACTTATCAGCAGAACCGAATTCGATCGCCTGAATTACATCCCTGCGCCTCGCCAAAGGAATCGGATTCACCCGATAACCCAACTTATAAAAAACATAAGCCGTCAAATGATTACCCTTCATCGCCTCGCCCACAAACCCCGGGGCCATGAACAAACCCTGAAACAGCAAGCGGTTCAAATCAAAAGTCGCGCCCCCGCTGCTGCCGATTCCCGGCGCTGTCAAGCGACAAGTTGCCGCCTCCACCAGATCGGCCCTCCCGGCCACGTAACCGCCCGCAGGGACGATCGTACCCCCCGGATTTTTGATTAAAGAACCCGCCATCAGATCTGCACCCACAGCAGTAGGTTCGCAATCATCAACAAACTCGCCGTAACAATTATCAACAAAGCAAATTGTGTTACGATTCTGATGTTTGACTAGATCGACGATTTTTTTAATCTCAGAAATAGACAGACTCGATCGCCAAGAATAACCGCAAGAGCGCTGGATCAAAACCAGGCGAGTTTTTGTTGAAATAGCAGAGCTCAGTGCCCGCCAATCCACAGTTCCTTCGCGAGTTAGAGGCAACTCACGGTAGCTAATGCCGAACTCAATAAGTGAACCTTGACCTTGCCCCCGCAAGCCGATCACTTCTTCTAAAGTATCGTAGGGAGAACCAGCAACTGCCAACATTTCGTCACCAGGACGTAGGATGCCAAACAGAGCACAGGCGATCGCGTGAGTACCCGAAACAAACTGTACCCGCACCGCTGCCGCCTCGGCCCCTACCACTTCGGCAAACACCCCGTCCAAAGTCTCCCGCCCTAAATCATCGTGGCCGTAACCCGTAACACCTGCAAAATGGTGGACTCCAACCCGGTGGCTGCGAAAAGCTTTTAAGACTCGTTGAAGATTTTGCTTGACTGTCGCGTCAATACCAGAAAAAATCTGAAAGAGTGCCTGTTCTGCTTCCTGTAGCCGTGAAACGCTATTCATCTATACCTCGCTCACCATTTGCGTGCGCGCTGCTGATTATCGCGTAAATGCGGCCCCTAGTTTGTAAACATAATATCTTCATGACGATTGCAACTTCCAAAAAAACTTCTCCTGATTGGCCTGTTGTAGGCTTTATGGCCTTTCTGCACACCGGCGCTCTATTTGCTTTGCTGCCGGGTAATTTTAGCTGGTCTGCTGTCGGCCTAGCAGTATTCCTGCACTGGGTAACAGGTGGTTTAGGAATTACTCTCGGATTTCACCGCCTCGTTACCCACCGTAGTTTTCAAACACCGAAATGGCTAGAGTATTTTCTAGTTATTTGCGGTACTCTGTCCTGTGAAGGCGGCCCGATCGACTGGGTAGGAATGCACCGGTTACACCACATCCATTCCGACACCGAAGAAGATCCCCACGATTCTAATCAAGGCTTCTGGTGGAGCCACATGGGTTGGATGATCTCAGATTTGCCGATGAGAGTTCAAATCCCCCGCTTTACAAAAGACATTGGCGACGACCCAGTATACAAGTTTCTCCAAGCATATTTTATCCCCATCCAAGTTGTCTTCGGTGTGTTGCTTTATTTATTAGGTGGCTGGTCTTTCGTGGTTTGGGGAGTGTTTATGCGGATTGTGGTGGTGTTCCACTGCACTTGGCTGGTTAACAGCGCTACCCACAAATTCGGCTACCGCACCTATGAGTCGGGCGATGGCTCTACTAACTGCTGGTGGGTTGCTGTCCTCACCTACGGCGAAGGTTGGCACAACAACCACCACGCCTTCCAATACTCTGCTCGTCACGGTCTCCAATGGTGGGAAATCGACATCACTTGGATGACAATTCAACTGCTGGAATCGCTGGGTTTAGCTACCAAAGTGAAGTTAGCAGAAAAATAGGGCGATCGGCAATTTAGTCATTGGTTGTCGGTCATCAGTTCTGGACTAATGGCTCGTGACCAATGCCTAATCCTGTTTTTGCGATCGCTAAAGGTTGGGTTGAACTGAGATTGAATCATCTTGTGCGATCGACCCAACCAAAACCATAATCAGTTATAATAGATTTGGGAAGAAAAATTTTTGTTTGGCAGCCAAAAGTTTTATTTTCAAAATTAAACCGTAAATTTTTCAAGTTTCATCCTAAATCTATAATTCATTCATTTTTGATTCGTTTGGGCAAGTGTGCACCAAAAAAGTTTACTGCTCAATCCAAACTATTATGCGTGAATCCCCGTCAGCATCTCATCACTAATCAAAAAAAGAATGACAATAGCAACGCAAGAAAAACTCCAATACAATTGGAAGCACGTTATTAGTTTAGCAGGACTGCATATCGGCGCTTTGTTCGCACTGCTACCCAGTAACTTCAACTGGACAGCAGTTGGTTTAACAGTATTCATGCACTGGATCACCGGCGGTTTGGGAATAACTCTCGGATGGCATCGTATGCTCACCCACCGCAGTTTTCAGGCACCAAAATTCGTAGAATACTTTCTAGCATTTTGCGGAGCCCTGGCCTGTCAAGGAGGAATAATTGATTGGGTTGGGCTGCACCGTTTGCACCACACCCACTCAGACCAAAATGCGATCGACCCTCACAACGCCCAGAATGGTTTTTGGTGGAGTCACCTCGGCTGGATGCTGTATAAAGGCCCGGCGCACGCTGAAATTCCCCGCTGCACAAAAGACATTTCGAGCGATCCATTTTACCGATTTTTGCAAAACTACTTTCTCCCGATGCAAATCGTCTTTGGCGTGTTGCTTTACTTCGTAGCAGGCTGGTCATTTGTAGTTTGGGTAATCTTTGCCCGCTTAGTTTTGGTATATCACTGCACTTGGTTTGTGAACAGTGCAACTCACAAATTTGGCTACCGCACTTACGAAACCGAAGATAGTTCTACTAACTGTTGGTGGGTTGCAGTTTTGACTTACGGGGAAGGCTGGCACAACAACCACCACGCTTATCAATACTCTGCCCGTCACGGTATGCAGTGGTGGGAATTTGACTTCACCTGGATGACAATTCAAGCCTTGGAAGCAGTAGGTTTGGCTAGTAAGGTGAAATTACCACCTTCCCGAGCGGAAGGTTAGTTATTGTAGGGTGCGTCAGGTGTGAATTTGACTATACGCAGATTAAGAATTTTCCACGCTAAACACCTGACGGTTAGTTAGCACCCCCCTTAGGAATGAGAATTAAATAACTTACAATTTTTATTGTTCTTGTGGGATGGGCGTCCCGCCCATCCCACAAATATGTGTAAATTATTTAATTTTCATTCCTTAGTAACGTCGTTGCTTGCGATCGTCAATCGGCGTGGTGCACTTTGAAAACTTCTAAGGAAACCGATCCTTAACGCGGATTAACGCAAATATTTTGTAAATGCTATAAGGTGCGTCGCTCGCTCGATTGTCGATATTGAGTTAGAAATTTTCTGTGGCGACACACCCTACGACTACGACTGTCAACTGTCAACTGTCAACTGTCAACTGTCAACTGACTAATGAGCCTGTTTTTGATCGCCCTTGCCGCGCAAATATTCCGCTAAAAACGCCAATCCTCCCGAACCGACTATCAACAGCACGCTCAGAGCATTAATATCAGGCTTCACACCAGTCCGAATCCGGCTAAAAATTTCCATCGGTAGAGTTGTAGTCCCGCTACCGGCGGTGAAACTCGCAATCAAAAAATCGTCCATGCTGAGCACAAAAGATAGCAGACAACCAGAAACAATTCCAGGTATTAATTGAGGTAGCAAAACCTGAATAAAAGCCTCAACAGGCGTTGCACCCAAATCCAAGGCAGCTTCTTCTAAATAAGGGTTTAAATCTGCCAATCTAGTAGAAACAGCTAGAGCGATGTAAGCCAGACAAAACACAACGTGGGCAGCGACAATTGTCCACAAACTCAGAGGAATAGCGAGTGCGGCTAAGAATACCAGAGTCGCAACCGCGCTGGCAATATCTGGAATAATAATCGGCAAGTAGGAAACTCCCTGATATAAATTTTTGCCGGGAAAGCGGTAGCGGGCTAAACCAACGGCCATTAAAGTGCCGAGTACAGCGGAGATGGCAACTGCACAAACAGCAACTGTTAAACTGTTTCTCAGGGCAATTAAAATCCGCGTATCGCTAAATAATTTAACGTACCAATCTAAAGTAAATCCTTCCCAGCCGGCGCTAAAACGGGATTTGTTAAAGCTGTAAAATGTGAGTACCAAAATGGGCAGGTACATATAAAAAAACATCAAAACTGTAAATATTGCCTGCCAAGAAATCTTAAATTTAGGTTTTAAGTACATATCGGGTTGTATTTCCTCCTGTGGATTGTCGGCGGTATTTTCCATATCTCGTTAATCGGGAATTGGTAATTGGTAATTGGTAATCGGGGAATTGGGCATCGGGCATCGGCCAAACAGGGCATCGGCCAAACAGGGCATCGATTTGAAGAGAATTTGTAGCGACTAATTAATGACTAATAACTAATGACTGCTGTCAACTGTCAACTGTCAACTGTCAACTGTCAACTGTCAACTGTCAACTGTCAACTGTCAACTGACTAAACTGCATTACGATCGCCATATTTGAGTAAAAGAGCAATTCCGATACTCACTGCAAAAATTAATACCATACTCAGAGCCGAACCTAGCCCCCAATTTTGAGTCGCCCCCAAAAACTGATTGTAAATTAAACGAGCTGCCGTCATGCTCGAAGCTCCACCAAGCAACTCCGGATCGACAAAATCGCCCAAACAGCTAATAAATACTAGCAAAGAACCCGCTGCAATCCCCGGCATTGTCTGGGGTACTGTCACTTTCCAGAAAGTTTCTAGTGGATTCGCGCCCAAATCCTGAGATGCTTCTAGCAATCTGCGATCGAGCTTTTCCAAGGAAGCGTAGAGAATGGTTACGATATAGGGCAAATAGCTGTAAGCCATGCCGATTAGAACGGCGGAACTTTGATTTAACAATTCTAGAGGAGGGATGCCCAAAAGTCCCAGGAGCGAGTTGAGAACGCCCGTAGGACGCAGAATTGTAATCCAAGCATACGATCGCAACAGCGAAGAAGTCCACAGCGGCAACACAAAGCCCAATAACGTTAAATTCCGCCACTTGGGCGAGACATTGAGCGCGATCCAGTAAGCGACGGGAAATCCCAGCAGTAAACACAGAATAGTCGTTCCGGTGGCAAAAAAGAGCGATCGACCCATCACCTGCAAATTCAGCGGCTCAAACACCCGCAGGTAGTTGCCGATTCCCGAAGGATTTACCAAATCTCCCGGCTTAATATTCGGCACCAAGCTAAGTTGAAAAATCACCAGAGTTGGTATTACTAATAATAAAACCAGGAACAAGCCAGAAGGGCCGAGCAATGCCAGCGGGCCTGTCCACTTTGACCATGGGGGGACGCTTTCAGGCTTGACTGGAGCAGTGGGAGGAATCGGAGGGGGAGCTTTGGTAGAAACAGCCATAAATAATAGTTTGGATTTTTGAGCGGTAGGGGCGGGTTCACCAAAATCTTTAATTTCAAAGCCCGAATTCGTATAAACCCGCCCCCACCCAACGGTAAATCTAAATGTACCAGATCGACTTATTGTCGGAAAAATTGATGCGGGCGATCGACTGTGGGGGCGAGAGTCAGAGATTGTTGGTCAAATTTGCTCCTACAGGTTAGGGTTAACCAGCGGTTAATTTAGTCCAATAGCGATCGTACACTTCCATAAATTTCCCTACTGGAGCCACACCTTCGCAATTTTTCAAAACAGCTTCCGAAGGGAAAAGAAGCTCGTTTTCGCGAACTTCCGGCGTCAGCAAACTAAAAGCATCTTCCGAAGGAGTTGAAAAACTGAGCCGTTCGACTAAAGAAGCAGCGACATCCGCTTGCAACATAAAGTTAATCCACTTATAAGCTGCATCGGGATTGGGAGCACCTTTGGGAATTACTAAAGTGTCAGTCCACAAAGAAGAACCACTTTTTGGTACGACATACTTCAATTTGTCGTTATCTGAAATGACTTCATTGGCATCAGAAGAATAGCACATGGCTAGCTTCAAATCCCCTGTCAGCATTTGCGGCCGCCAAGCGTCTGTCGTAAAAGATGCGATCGCAGGTTTGAGCTCCACCAGCTTTGCGTAAGCTTGTTTAACTTGATCTTGGTTCGTAGAATTCAGAGAATAGCCCAGCATTCGCAACGCAGCGCCCATGACTTCTCGAACATCGCTCGCTAGCGTCATTCGCCTTGCTAACTCTTTTTTGTGTTCCCACAAATAGCTCCAATCTTCAGGAGCTTCTTTGAGTTGTTCGCTGTTGTAAATCAAGCCTGTGGTTCCCCAGCTCAAAGGAACGCTGTAGCGGTTTCCTGGGTCGTATACAGGGTTTTGGAACTGTTTTTTTAGTCGATCGAGTCCGCCCAAAATTGAGTGGTCTAATGGAGTCAACAGCCCCAGTTCCGTCATCTGAACCACCATGTAGTCAGACGGGTAAATGATGCTGTAGGCGCGGCCGCCACCGGCTTGAACTCTAGCCAGCATCTCTTCGTTGGAGCTAAACACGTCGGCGACTACGCGAATGCCGGTTTTTTCAGCAAAGCGATGATTGTACGTCTGCAAGCCGCCAGCCGCAACTGGAAAGGGCTAACCCGGAAATTGTCGCCGCCGAATTTTTTAGGAACTGACGGCGTGTAGAATTAGCCGGGAAAATCCTGGAAATTGGTAGATTTGTCGGAGGCACAGTTCTAATTGGGATTTTAGATTTGGGATTTAGGAATTAGCTGATTTTAGATGTTCGAGCAAACGCAGATAAACGCAGATTAATACTGATGCTATTAGATACTGGTTAGTTTTGTCCAGTAACGATCGTAAACATCTGCAAATTTTCCTAGGGGTGCCACGCCTTCGCAGTTTTCTAAAGTAGCCTCAGCAGGAAAAAGAATTTTGTTTTTGCGAACTTTTGGAGTCAGCAAATAAAAAGCATCTTCTAAAGGAGTTGCAAAACCTAATCGTTGGACTAGGGAAGCCGCAACATCAGCTTGCAGTATGAAATTAATCCATTTGTAAGCTGCGTCTGGATTGGGTGCTCCATTAGGAATTACTAAGGTGTCAGTCCACAGGGCAGATCCGCTTTTCGGCACAATATACCGAAATTTAGGGTTGTTTGCAATTACTTCATTGGCATCAGAAGAGTAGCACATTGCTACTTTCAACTCTCCTGTCAGCATTTGCGATCGCCAAGCATCTGTGGTAAAAGAAGCGATCGCCGATTTGAGTTCTTCTAATTTTTCATAGGCTTTTTTAACTTGTTGTTGGCTTGTAGAATTGAGAGAATAACCCAGCATCCGCAGCGTCGCGCCCATTACTTCTCTAACGTCGTTTAGCAGAGTCATTCGCCTTGCCAATTCCTGTTTGCGTTTCCACAAATAACTCCAATCTTCGGGAGGTTCTTTGAACTGTTCGCTGTTGTAAATCAATCCAGTTGTCCCCCAACTAAAAGGCACGCTGTAGCGGTTTCCGGGGTCGTAAACGGGGTTTTGGAACCGCTTTTTGAGCCGATCTAGTCCGCCAACGATCGATCGGTCTAATTGAGTTAGCATCCCGAGTTTTTTCATCTGCATCACCATGTAGTCTGACGGGTAAATGATGCTGTAGACCTGGGGAACACCGACTTTAAGTCTCGCCAGCATTGTTTCCGTGGAGTCTAACACGTCGGCGACTACGCGAATGCCGGTTTTTTCAGCAAAGCGATCGAGCAAAGCGATTGTACGTCTGCAAGCCGCCAGCCGCAACTGGAAAGGGCTAACCCGGAAATTGTCGCCGCCGAATTTTTTAGGAACTGACGGCGTGTAGAATTAGCCCTGCAAAACCTGGAAATTGGTAGATTAGTCGGAGGCACAGTTTGATTTTAGATTTTAGATTTTAGATTTTAGATTGGGGAATTGAGGATTGGGAATTGGGAATTGGGAATTGGGAATTGGTAATTGGGAATTGGGAATTGGTAATTGGGAATTCTTCCGATACTTTTTTGCTAACGTTTACTAACAAACACATAAGTTAAATCGCTAAACAGCTTTTCAACCAAGGCGTATCAACCAATGCCCGAAGGAAGATCCCACGAGCACCATTTAGATCTCGGTTCATCTGATTTCCATCAGAATCTTTGATCATTCTGCTACCACCAATCTTTTTGACTTCTCCAGTCCATGAAACAGTCTTTGAAGTGTAAGCTTCGTTGATAGAAGTTAAAGCAACTTTGCCTTGCTCCCAAGCTTTCCACTCTAGATGTTTTTTAAACTGGTAATGACTCAGAGTCAGCATTTGACGAACAGTTTTAGAGCGAATCTTGCGACGTGACTTGCTCACCATCTGAGACGACTCAAAGGATGGAATTAATATCACGTCAAAATTATCAACTAAAAACTTAGCAGTCTTGTGATGCAACTCTTTGACAAGATGTTGAATCTTAGACTTTAATCTGTCCGCTGCTTTCTTGAATCTTTTGCGTTGCGGGCTATTCGTTTTACTCATCCTTGAGATCAACTTGTCTAACCTGAAACACAACTTTTGGATCAAAAGATTAGAATCATTCCCAACCCATCCATAAGATGACTCAGAAAAGAAAGTCATGAACGTTCTAACACCGGGGTCTAAGGCAACCACGCGACCTTGGTTATCGGTCTGACGTGGTTGCACTTCTTCAGATACAACAATGTAATACTCGCCATAGGCAAGGGTCAATCGTCCATCACTGAAGCCTTTGGGTAATGCCTCTTTCAGCTTTGACTGACCCAATTTTGTCGGATAAATTCCTTTCGTCCCAATAGCAGACTTCGGAATATAAACAGACTGTTTTGTATCTTTTCGACTGCGAAACTTGCAGCTACAAATCTTGCCAGTTTTCTTGAAATCTGCTTTGGCTTTTTTGACGGCACCACAAGCATCTTTAATGGCAATAGATTTAATTTGAAACGGTACAGGTTTTGCCCAATCAGGCAGCCCATTGAGTATTTCCGTTTTAATTGACATCCAATTGGCTTTAGTGCCTGGTTGCTGCAAGTATTTGATAGTTGCGTTGTAGACAAAACGACTAACTCCAAACCATTGTTTGAGCATTGCCTTTTGTTCAGGGCTTAGGAATAGTCGGATCTTCTTTGATTTTCTGGCTGTAGCTTCTAAGACCGTGCATTCGGCAACTAAACACGTGAAGGATGGCAAGAAGATCGGCTGTAAGTTCGGATTCGCTCGCGTGAACAGGATTTGAGAGAACCACGATTTCTCCACCGTTTTGTTTTGCCATGAACTCGAATAGTTCAAATCCGAATCTACACAATCTGTCTCTACAGGCAACAACAATCGTGAGCTGATCTGGGCGCATAAATCTGACCAGTAAGGCTTGCAGTCCTTTTCTTTTGAAATTGAGTCCAGAGCCGATGTCTTGGATGATTTCCGAGTCGGGGTATCGCTGTCGCATGAATTCGACTTGTCTAGCAAGATCGTCTTTTTGTTTGGTACTACTGACTCGGCAGTAGCAGATGATTGAGCAGATGCTTCCATCTTTTTGGTATGAGTCAACGTCGTAAAGGCGTTGCCCTGCTCCATTTTTGATTGATTTAATCTGCCCTTCATCTGCGTACTTCCTTAACGTGTTTGGATGCAGACCTAGAAATTCGACAGCCTTTCTAAGTGGTATGTATGCCATTCACCAAATATCACCCATCTAGTAGTGTATGTGAATGATTGTTAGAAAAATTGATACTGTGCGTCAACCCCTCTCCCCTCTCCCTTTCTCCCTTTCTCCCTTTCTCCCCCTCTCCATCGTTAGGATCGATCGCCCAAAGCGAGACAATCAGTAGTTCCCCAGTAAGCATAAATCGGCGTCTGCGGGTCTGGGAAAGAACCGCCCGTATTGGGTTGGCGCACCGTAATTTTATCGCCCGACGCCAATTCAACCACGTAATGAACGTGAGTGCCCATGTACATGATATTTTTGAGCCGCCCTTCAAAACAGTTAACCGACAATTCCGGCTGGTAGAGATTCAAATATACTTTTTCAGGCCGGACGCTAACCACCACAGAGTCACCGATGACACCATTCCACATATCCGACTGCTGAACGACTATTTTCAGATTGGCTGATGTGCGAACTGTAATAGTCGATCGGTCGATCGCCTCCACCGTACCAGAAAACAAATTCGTATCCCCAATAAAATCCGCCACAAAAGCCGTCTGCGGGCACTCATAAATTTCTTCAGGCGAACCAATTTGCTCAATCCTGCCCTCGTGCATCACCGCAATCCGGTTAGAAAGACTCATCGCCTCTTCTTGGTCGTGAGTCACCATCACAAAAGTCAAACCCAACTCTTGATGCAAATTCGACAATTCCAACTGCATCTGCTTCCGCAACTTCAAATCCAGAGCTCCCAGCGGTTCGTCCAGCAGCAGAACCGCCGGTCGATTTACCAGAGCTCTCGCCAAAGCCACCCGCTGCTGCTGGCCGCCCGACATTTGACCCGGAAACCTGTTGGCGAAAGATTCCATTTTCACCAATTGCAAAGCTTCCCGTACCCGTTCTTCTACTTCCGATTTCCCCAGCTTTTTAATCCGCAATCCAAAAGCGATATTGTCCCAGACATTCATGTGTCCGAACAGGGCGTAGCTTTGAAACACAGTATTTACCGGACGGCGGTAAGCTGGAGTATTGGTCATCGACTGGCCGCGAATCATCAATTCGCCCGCCGAGGGAGTCTCGAACCCAGCGATTAAGCGCAGCGTGGTAGTCTTACCGCAGCCGGAGGGCCCGAGAATGCTAAAAAATTCTCCTTGACGAATGCTGAGGTCAACTCCGCGGACTGCGGTTTCGCCATTAAATACCTTAAAGACCTTGCGGAGTTCAACGTCAAGCGCTGTATCCTTTGCTGTCGTACCTTGGTTGAGTGCTGTCTGAAACATATTCGCCCGTTCCTGGGGTAATGCACGCTATTTTAATACAGTTTAACTTTAGACTTTTCTGTATTTTAGGCGAGGAATGTTGGAATTGAGAGGTTTTAGAATTTGTTCTTTAGATTCTATCTCAGAGTGTTGCTGGGCAAGACCAAATCTGCTGTGTCCCGCACCAAATTCAATCCACCGATCATCTATTGATTTTCAGGATTTGGCGTGGGAGATGGCGTGGGAGAGGGTGTTTGCGGTTTCTCTGGTTTGGGCGCTTCTGCTTTTTTCCATTCAGACAAAGGTCGTTGGACGGCATTTTTAAAGTCAAACGGTACTAGCAGCACGGGCAAAGTTTCTGCCCCATTTTGAGGTGGGGCTTCCGCCGGGTTGGCTTGGGCGTACAAGAAGCGGCCGCTAAAGTCTGTTTTGCCTAAAACTAGGCGGTGAGTTTCCTGGTTGTCCAGCTTGACTGTGACTGTGGCTTGCGGTTGGTCGAGACCGAATTCTGGCAGTTGAGCGGCAGTAATATCTATTGTGCGATCGCTCTTTCCTGTTCCCAGCCTATCTAGCAAAAAATCCACCGATGCCTGACTCGCGTGTGCTTGCACCGGCAATTTCATTTCCCAGCTAGACTTACCTCCTTTACGAGCATAAACTCGTTCAAAAGTCAATATCTTTTCCGGAGTTTTGACTGTAAAGAATTGTACGCGATCGGACTTGAAAGTAAAAATTTTATGTTTTTCGTCCTTAGCCGCCTCCTGTTTTGGGGACACTTGCGTCTCGTACAAAGAAACCAACCCCGCCATGGTCAACGCAACAGCTATCAATATAAATGTATTTTTCTGCAATTTCATAATAATGAGGAATTCGGCATGGTCAGCAGTCATTAGTCATTAGTCAGCAGTCATTAGTCATTAGATTGTAGGGTGCGTCAGGCTTGAATATTTTGACACCGACTAATAATTTTTCCTCTGACGCACCTACGGGAATTAGTATCAGATTGTAGGGTGCGTCAGGCTTGAATATTTTGACACCGACTAATAATTTTTCCTCTGACGCACCTACGGGAATTAGCAATTGGTGGAAAAACAAGCAAGAAGCAAAGTAGTTATTGTAGGGTGCGTCAGGGTTAAATATTTTGATTTCAGACTAATAATTCCCCCCTGACGCACCCTACGGGAATTATGGATTAGGAATTGGAAATTGGGAATGGGTTGAAAAACAAGAAACAGGCAAATAAATCCGTTACATCCGTTAAATCCCGTACATTGCTCGTTGCCGAACTTGCTTCATAATTATCTTCTTTTCCACCAAATAGCGCCACCAACGCCCAGTCCCAGTAAAGGCCAAATCAGCCAAGCTAAAACCAACAATCCTACTTGGACATCATTCATGTTAATGCGGCGGTTGGTAGCTTTTTTCGGGCTGATAGAAAAGCTTTGCTGGTCTGGTTTGCTCAACCAACTCACTGAATTGAGAAACACGTCGCTATTGAGTTGTTGGTCAAACCAACCGTTAGTCACAAATTGAGATGTACCAATTACTACCATGCGCGATGTTTTTGTAGGAGTAGAAGGCACAGAAGGAGTTGTGCTTGGACTGGGAGATGCTGTGGGAGATGTTGTTGGTGTTGGTGTGGAAGATGTTGTTGGTGTTGGCGTGGGCGAACTTTCAGGAGATGCTGTGGGAGATGTTGTGGGTGTTGGTGTTGAGGAACTCTCCGGCGATGCTGTGGAAGATGCTGCCGGTATTGGCGAAATTGTCGGTACTGCTGGAGGGGTAGCTTCCTGGGAGACAATCACCGAGTAGCTGATTGGGGAAGCTGTCGGCGAGGTTGTTGGAGATGGAGAAGTTGTTGGTGATGGAGAAGTTGTTGGTAATGGGGAAGTTTTCGGCGATGGTGTCGGCGATGACGAAGTTGTCGGCGAAGTTGTCGGCGATGCTTGGGGTGAAGGCGATGTTGTCGGGGAAGTGGTCGGAGATGGCGATGTTTTCGGCGATGGCGATGTTTTCGGCGATGGCGATGTTGTTGGCGATGGCGAAGTTGTAGGAGATGGTGAAGTTGTCGCCGATGGCGAAGTTGTCGCCGATGGTTGGGGTGAAGGCGTGACTGGTGTTGGTGAGGCTGAGGGGTTTAACGGAGTGCTCTCAGAACCCGATCGCACCAAAGCCACACCTAATAATAACGGGCCTTGTCGATCGGTCTTCGGATCGAACTCCAATTTTTTAGTCGTCAAATCGCTTTCCGCCCAACTTTCCTGACTCGTCCAAATCAGCGGTTTTTCCTCTATCCCTACTACAGGCGAAGTTTCCAAAGCGCGTGCAAACGGATAAAATGAAATACCGCTACCGAAACTTTGAGTAATCGGATGTTCCCCGTAACGCCTGACTGTGGGAACCGTCGCGCCCAGGCCGAATCTTTGACCACTACCCGAAGCATCGATGGCCAAACGGGAGTCTAGTTTTACACCCCATTCTTGCAAAAATTTGTCTAATCCCGTATTAATTGCCGGGTCTACCATTAAGAATAAACTGCCACCGCGATCGAGATAAGCTTTTAGTGCTTTAATTTCTACATCCGAAAAAGGTTTATCCTGTCCAGGAACAATTAAAGCATCTGCATCTTCTGGAACTTCTTTGCGTTCGCTCAAATTCAGCGTTTGAGAGTTATAGTATTTATCTTTCAGAGCTTTTTCAGCTTGCTGAATTCCGCCTTGACCTTCTTTCAGCGGGCGAGCTCCTTTGCCTTGCAAAAAGTAAACTGTAGGAGTACGAGTGCTGAGAATTTCTTCTAAGCCATTTGTAAGTTTTATCTCCGAAAGACCTTGATTCGGGTCACTACCAAAAGCAGTACCACCTTTTTGCAGCACTTGTTTTTTTTCACCGGATTGCAAGTAAATTTCTCCGATGCTGGTAATACTAAACTCCCGGATTTTTCCCGGTTGGGCCTGGGGGTCAACAAACTCGTATTGAAACTTTTCGCCTCCCTCGCGTTTGTAACTTTGCAGCAATTCTTTAATTTGCGGATTTTGGATGGGGTCAAATACCCAAACCTTGACTGTTTGTTGCAGGTTTCGCAGGATTTGTTGAGTCTGGGGGGCGAGGGTAAATTGTTGGCTTTCGGTTAAGTCGATGCGGAGGGGATAGCGAAAGGCTATGAAGTTAATTACTCCCAGAATCACAAAGACGGCGAGGGTAGCAATCAGGGCGTTGGTACTCGCTTGAGTGGAACGTCGCCCCCAAAAGCCTTGTTCGTAAGTCAAGGATAGCAGCCAAAGTGCGATCGTCACTATTCCGGCAATAACTAAACCGACTGTCAGGGGTTCCCACGCTGCGGATACAAGTGCTGCTGTTACCCCCGCTGCGGTGAGGAGAGGGCCCAGCCAAAAAACGTATTTCCAATTTGTTTTGGTAATTTTCATAAGCTAAATATTGTTTGTGTGAGCAAATTCCGGTTCAAGAATGTTATTCTATATTGAATTAGTCTGCTCCAACCAGGCTGTTAAATCTGAGAGACTATTGAAATCCAGGACGGCATCTCCTAATTCTTCTAATTCCTGTAATCCTAATTGACGGATAGAGTTTTCTAGTTCCGGTTGGATTGTGCCTAAGCGTCGCACAAGTTGACGCAATATTAATGAGAGTTGAGCAGTTTTTGTCAGTTGTTCTCTTGCTACTTCTATCGCAATCTGCTGGTCTTGAATCCACTGTTCTTGGTTCTGCAACTCTTTTAATTCTTCTTGACTAAAATTGTCCTTCTTGGCAATTTTAAAAGCTTTCTGAATTTCGGGAACAGCACTCAGTGTTTCGGGGACTGTCTCCAGAATACTGGTATTTTGGAGAAAGTAAATCCATTGGTCGGCTCCTGTTTCTAATTGTGCTAATTCTTTACTGAATTTTGGCAGCTCCACAAATACTAATTCTATTTCAGTATCTGGACAATCAAATTTTTGCTCTTTTTCTTTGAAAACAAACCTAGTCATAAATTCAGGCTGATTTTCAAACATTTCAAAGTCGGCAATTTTCAAGGAAGTTACTGTTTTTAGTCTTTCATAGCGTTCTTCTCCTGTTAATTGCCCGCTGTAGGCTTTGGCAGCATTGTACAACACTCTTTTCTCGAAGGAAGGCACGTTGAGCAGTTGGATTTCAATCAGGGCGATTCTGCCACCGTTAATTGTGGCTTTGACATCTAGGTGTGTGTCTGGGACTCCAAAAGTTTTATTTCCCGGTTGGGAGTCGATTATTTCTAAGTCTTTAATGACAGGCTGTGCTTCATAAAGGATGGCGTTTAAAAAATTAATGAGGATGTATTTGCTGTCGCTGGAACCGAAGATCTTTTTGAACGCAAAGTCGATTTTGGGATTGATAAATCTCATTGTTTGATTTATTTGGTAGAATCATTTACCCTGAAAATATAACCGAATGTTGAAGGAAGAAGGAAGAGAGAAGAAGGAAGAGGGAAGAGGGAAGAAGGAAGAAGGAAGAGGGAAGAAGAAGGAATAAGTCAGTAGGCAGATTAATGCCCGATGCCCGATGCCCGATGCCCCATGCCCCATGCCCCATGCCCCATGCCCCATGCCCCATGCCCGTTGTTTTTAAGAACGCTGATATCGCAAAGCGTCGATCGACTGTGCTGTGAGAAATACTCCTAGAATGATGTAACTGGCAAAGATAATTATACTGCTAGTATCAAAAACTCCCTTGACAAGATTAGTGTAATGTGTTAGGAGTGAAAGCTGTCCTAATGCTGCTCCGAAGGGCCCGCCGATACCGACGGCGGCTGCATCGATTACCCACAGAAATAAGACTAGAGCGAAGGTGAGGATGGCGGATAAAATCGTGCTGTCTGTAAGGGATGAAATAAACATTCCGAGGGACAATATTCCGGCTGCTAGTAAGATTAGGCCGCCGTGTCCTAGCAGCACGACGCCGGGGGGTACGGGTGGGGTTGAGGAACTTAGGGCGATCGCCTCGCAGAAGAGCAGTGGCAGCAACATTGTGGTATAAAATGTTAAAACGCCGAGGAGTTTGCCGGTAGCAACGACCCAGTTGGTTAAGGGCGATGTGGCTAAAAGTTCTAAGGTGCCGCGCTTGCGTTCTTCTGCGTAAAGTCCCATGGAGAGTGCTGGTAATACGAACAGTGAAAGGGAACCCATGATTCGCAGAAAAAGTTGCAGGAATTCATAGGCTATGTCGATCGCAGGTTCGGTAATTCCCATTCTATCTCGCTGGGTGATTTGAGGAATTAGGCCGTCGGGGGCGAGGAGAATGGCGATTAAAAAGTAGCCGGTGATCAGCCAAAAGACTGCTGCGATAGCATAGGCAAATGGTGATGCAAAATAGCTTTGCAGTTCCTTGCGGTAAATGGCGATGATATTACTAATCATTACTAACATTTAGGAATTGGGAATGGTTCAACAGTTGACAGTTGACAGTTGACAGTTGACAGTTTGAAAGCTACTTCTACCTAGAAGGATGAGGATTGGAGTAATGAATAGTCTGATTTTAATTCCTCCGTCACTCGTGTTCCGGCTTTCAACCAATTATTTCTGGTAATTGGGTATTGGTAATTGCTTCATTCTGAGTCGCCTCCGGGTCGTGTTTCGCTGTCGTTGCTCTCTTGTTGCTTTCTTTCTATTTTTCGCTTTCTGTTGACAGGTGGTTGTTCTCCTTGAGAATCGCTACTCGGTTGTGCCCTTTTTTTAACTTGCCGATTTTTGACAACAGGTTCGGCTTTAGGTTCGCTCGACTCCAGGATTTCTGCAACAGGTTCTGCAACAGGTTCGGATTTTGGTTGAGGAAGCTCGATCGACTCTGCAATTTGGGTCACAGGTTCGCGAACAGGTTGGCTCGACTCTAGGATTTCTGCAACAGGTTCGGCTTTAGGTTCGATCGACTCTACGATTTCTGCAACAGGTTCTGCAACAGGTTCGCTCAACTCTACGATTTCTGCAACAGGTTCTGCAACAGGTTCGGATTTTGGTTGAGGAAGCTCCCTCGATTCTACGATTTGGGCCACAGGTTCGGATTTTGGTTCGCTCAACTCTACGATTTCTGCAACAGGTTCTGCAACAGGTTCGATCGACTCTACGATTTCTGCAACAGGTTCCAGTTGAGAAAGCTCGATCGACTCTACGATTTGGGCCACAGGTTCGGATTTTGGTTCGATCGACTCTACGATTTCTGCAACAGGTTCTGCAACAGGTTCGCTCAACTCTACGATTTCTGCAACAGGTTCGGATTTTGGTTGAGAAAGCTCGCTCGACTCTTGTCTTTCGACAATTTGCAGAAATTCTGCAACAGGTTGCATTTCTGGTTCTATATCATTGATTGTCTCTGATGTTTCTGCAAGTGTTTCGGATGCTGAGTGAGAATCATAAAGCGACTCTACTGTTTCCGCTTCTGGTTCTGATGCTGGCTCAGCAAGCTCGATCGACTCTGGGATTTGGGCCACTTCCCGATTGTCTACAATCGGTTCTGGTTGAGAATGTGCGATCGACTCCACTGTTTCTACAACTGGTTCTGATCCTGAATCAGAATGCTCGATCGACTCTGGGATTTGGGCCACTTCCAGATTGTCTACAATCGGTTCTGGTTGAGAATGTGCGATCGACTCCACAGTTTCTACAACTGGTTCTGATACTGAGATTCAGAATGTGCGATCGACTCTACAGTTTCTACAACTGGTTCTGATCCTGAATCAGAATGTGCGATCGACTCCACTGTTTCTACAACTGGTTCTGATCCTGAATCAGAATGTGCGATCGACTCCACTGTTTCTACAACTGGTTCTGATCCTGAATCAGAATGTGCGATCGACTCTACAGTTTCTACAACTGGTTCTGATACTGATTCAGCATCATAGAGCGACTCTTGCCTATCTGACTCTAGTGTTTCTAAAACTGGTTCGTCCGATACTGGATGAGCATCATAGAGAGATTCTAGTGTTTCTAAAACTGGTTCGTCGGATACTGGATGAGCATCATAGACAGATTCTTGCCTATCTGAAACTAGATTTTCCACAATCGGTGCTGATTCCGATTGATGAGAGTCGGCGATCGAGTCTTGAATTTCTGTCGCTGCTTGTAGATTGCGATCGACCTCGGGTTCGCTGTGAACCAGACTTTCTTCCGGTTTCTTTTGGGCCGCTGTCAGCCGTAAAAACACATCTTCCAAAGTAGCGCGATTGCGGCGCATTTCGCAGAGTCCGAATCCTGAGGCGATAATAGCTGCGGCGATTTCTCGTCCTGGTTCCACCTCCGATTCGCATTCTGCCCGCAGGCGGTAGCGACTGGCTAAAAATTGCTGGCTGGGAATCAATTCGATCGATCGAACTCCCCGCACATTTTCCAAAGAAGGCAACAGCAGACTGTTGAGCAAATCCGCCTCACCTTCGACTTCGACTTCGTAACCTTCCCCGGTGGCCAACTCTCCCATCAAACGTTCGGGAGTACCAGCGGCGACGATTTGACCGCGATTGATGATGGTGACGCGGCTGCAAGTCATGCTGACTTCCGGCAGAATGTGGGTAGAAAGGATAATAGTGTGTTCGCCTGCAAGACTTTTGATTAAGTTGCGGACTTCGATGATTTGTCGCGGGTCGAGGCCGACGGTTGGTTCGTCCAGGATAATGACGGGGGGATCGTGGACGATCGCCTGTGCAATACCAACTCGTTGCCGAAATCCTTTAGAAAGTTTGCGGATTAAAACTTTGCGTTTATCAACCAGGCCGCAGCGTTCGATCGCGGATGTGACACGTCGGGCGCGATCGCCTGCAGGGACTTGCTTGATCCGCGCCACAAAAAATAGAAACCCTTCCACGCTCATTTCTGGATAAAGCGGCGGGTTTTCCGGAAGATAGCCGATCCGCTGTCTGACAGCCATCGAATTTTCGTGAACGTCGAGGCCAGCGATCCGGGCGGTACCGCTGGATGCCGGCAAATATCCCGACAAAATCCGCATGGTTGTGGTTTTGCCGGCGCCGTTGGGCCCCAAAAACCCGAGTATTTCTCCTGCTTCGACCGAAAAAGACACGTCCGCGATCGCTGCGGTCGAACCGTAAGTTTTGCTTAAGTGTTCTACTTCAATCATTTGTCAAAGTCATGTCGATTTTAGGTTTGAGATTTGAGATTTGAGATTGACTCCGCCAACCACAGGTCGGACGCCTGTTCCACAACCACAGGTGGGTTAGAGCCGATTTCTCACATTAGCCTGCCAGAAACCCAATCTATCACAACTGATGATTGTACTTGGAAGCGGGACACTTGTTTTAGGTCGATCGTCTGGCGCCGGCTAGCGTTGAGCTTGCTGTTGCTGGTTGGAAAATTCTCACATAAAAACAGGCAAGATGCTTGTTCCACAAAGAAAAAAGTGAATTTTGTTGTGGTCATTCTCCCCGCTTTGGATCGTATGGCGGGCGATCGCGTTACAAGAGAACCGAAAAATCTGTCAAAGTACCGTCTTATGAATGATCGAAGCCAAGCATAATTTCACTTTAAAAAACCCATGCTACGAACAGTTAGTAAGCGATGCCTTCTTCTGCCCCGTCTTCTTCCACAGACTTCTTTCCAACCCCCAGCCTGCTAAACCCGACTTTTTCCAACTCAAGGGGGCTACAAAAGTGCCGACTTTTCTATACTGAAAAATTTGGGCTTCCCTGACATCATATGAATAGGTTAAGTTAATCAAGTGAAAAAGGGAGTTAATCAATGCGTTTTGGATTTTTGAGTTTTGGTTTGCTGGTTCTCTCAGGAGCGATAATTGCCGTAGATGTCGCACCTTCTTTAGCAGCAGCAAGCGCCCAAACAAACAGAGAGTTGTCACAGTCGCAGGCACAAGAGCGATCGCAGCAGCTAATTGCCTGTGGTTGCACTAGCAGAGGTTGTAGTAGCTGTAGCCGTCCTACTCGCGGTGGTCGTAGATAGGATAATTAGCAGCTATCGAGTGACTGCTGTTTTTAGATAGTTGAGGATTGGGCATAAAAGAATAGTCTTTTTTCAGTCCAATCCTCTGTTTGTAGAACTTAATTGGTAGATCGATTCACCAACAAACTTGCTTGCTGCTACTAAGGAACGAAAATTTAATAACTTACACATATTTGTGGGATGGGCCAGAAGAACCCGTCTTTTCTGGACGGGCTCTTCTGGCCCATCCCACAAGAACAATAAAAATTGTAAGTTATTTAATTCTCATTCCTAAGCTTTATTAACGGGGAATACTCCAAATCCTAACAGAACTATCTGGACTGCCACTGGCAAGAGTCTGCCCATCGGGGCTAAAAGCAACAGAATAAACCGAATTTGAATGTCCGGTGAGAGTTTGCAATAATTCGCCAGTATGCAGGTTCCAAAGTCTAATGGAGCTATCATAACTGCCGCTTGCCAGAGTTTTCCCATCCGGGCTGATAGCCAGACACCAAACCCAACTTAGATGTCCAGTAAGAGTGCGCTGCAATTCCCCTGTTTTCGGATTCCACAGTTTAATACTATTTTCAGCAATACGGCTAACTTCGTTCCAGCCACTACTGCTAACAAGGGTTTGACCGTCAGGACTAAAAGCGACAGACAAAACTTGCGCTGAATGTCCTTTAAGAGTGCGAATTAATTTCCTACTATTCAGACTCCACAACTTAATAGTCAGATCGTCACTGCCGCTAGCAAGGGTTTTGCCATCAGGATTAAAAGCGACCGAAGTAACGTTGTTAGTGTGTCCGTAAAAAGTATAAAGCAGCTCTCCTGTGTTAACACGCCACAGTTTGATTGTTTTGTCATGGCTGCTGCTAGCGATGGTCAGACCATCCGGGCTAAAAGCAATCGATCTAACATCGCTAGAATGACCTTTGAGAGCGCCCAAAAGCATCCCAGTATCTAGATTCCACAACTTAATTGTTGTGTCCTTCTCATTTTTCGCATCCTCCTCCAGTAGCGGCCCCGTAGCTAGCAATTTTCCATCCGGACTGATTGCAACCGACCAAAGCTTTGATGAAGCTCTAGATAGTTTTTTAATGACTTTCCCTGTACGCCAATTGTAAAGTTCGATCGGTTCATCGTAACTACCTCTGACAAGGGTCTGTCCGTCAGGGCTAAAAGCAACTGAGGTGACTGCATCAAATACTTCCGAACCTCCTTTCAAGGTGTTGATTAGAGAAAGATTTTTTAAAGGTGCAGGAGGTTGACCTTGTAAAGGAACAAATTTAGGTAAAATTAATACACTGACGCAGGCAAATGCTGTTATTCCAATTCCGACTAATGCTTTCTTAGTTTTAGCAAATGACTTCAGCCACTTTCTTTCAGTATTCAGCGGGCTAATTCCCTGTAACTCAGTCGGAGGAACTGCCGACAACCCTTCTTCACTAGGGCATTCAATCTTAGCTATAGCCTGTAAAATTGCTTCGGGATTTTTCGGTCTATTCTTCGGATAGAAAGCCATCAGCTCATCAATTAAATCTGCCAGCAATCCCGAAATTTGTGGTGCTTGATCTCGCCAAATCACCTCTTGATATAGCTCGTCTTCAAGGTCAGTTGGATTTTTTCCGGTTAAAAGAAAGACAAAAGTGCGTCCCAAGGCATAGAAATCGGATTGAGGCAGCGCTTTGCCTTTTATTTGCTCGAACGGAGCGTAGCCTTTGGTATATATCTTTGTAACTTCCCCCTCATTCTCGTCCGCAATTTTTGAAAGGTAAGTGTTTGTGATTATCCGCACTGCTCCAAAGTCGATTAACACCAGTTGACCGTCAGGTTTTAATATGATATTTGCTGGCTTAATATCTCGGTGAAAATAATGCTGCTGATGCAAGTAAGCTAGAATATTTACCAGTTGCTTTAACCAATTAATTGCTTGTTGTTGGCTGATGGGTTGATAATCTATCTGCTTTAGCCACTGCTGCAAATTATGACCGTAAATTTTATCCATCACTAGACAGTAAAGCGTGTTTCCTCCTTCTTGATAGAGAAAATATCCGTCGGGTTCTACTTTAGGAATTCCTGGATGATCTAGTCGTATTAAGACATGAGCCTCTCGCTCAAACAGGGATACTGCTATTTGTTTTTCCTGCAAGTTTGAACAATTCTCAAAATGCAGAACTTTGAGAATTTTTGGCGTCCCTCGCTCCTCAACAATATCAAAGATTTTGCCAAATCCTCCGGGAGTATCCAAATCTAACTCTTGCACAATACGATAGCGATTTTGAAGTATCAATCCAGGCTGAAGCATGGCAAATAAAATATGCTTTATTTCAACTCTTCGGACAGTTTTCGATCGCCAAAAGCGTAGGAGCAGGGTTTCAGGGCGATCGAGAATGAGGGGAACGCTAACAAAGCACACTATAGGCTTTCGGGAAAATCAAAGATTTCAGAGTACGACCTAAAAATTGTTATTTGTTACATACAATAATGATTAATAACATATTTCCTAATTACAGGCTGTAGCCTAAACAAGTCTTGACCGATTTCGGTTTCGATCAGCGATCGCCAACTTAATGACTCCAAAGCATTCATTAATGTTGAGCTAGATATATCTGACGAAATCTCCGATCGCAATTGATTAAAGTCAACAGATTTGTTAAGTATAGCTAATTGACACATTACTTTTATTTCTAAATCAGTTACACGTTCAAACATCTGGGATAAAACTACCTCTATTTGACCTCCTATAAAAATCGTACCTGTTCTGAGAAAATCAGAAGTTTTACCAGCAAATAAAGTGATAATTGTTGCTGAAATCATCCATAGTGCTAAAGGATTTCCTTCGTACCTTTCAATAAAATCATTCCATTCTTTTTCTTTTACTAACCCTCGTTCGAGAAGAATTTGCTGTGCGGGTTCATTTTTCAAGCCACTCACTTTATGAGAGCGAACAAGGCGAGTTCGATTTTCTAATAATGAAATGTCGATAGATTTTTCTGAAGTTGTCAATACCAAGCAGCTTTTATGGTTCAATTCACCTACTTTTTTGAAAAATCTACCGTAATCCTGATATCCGTCTCGATATCTGCCAGCCAACAAACCTGTTTCCATAATTGTCTCGACTCCATCAATTATTACCAAACATCGGTGCGCGTTTAAACACTCGATCGCTCGCGAGATGGCATCAGAGGGTGTTTCTGGTAAATTTGTTTCCTCTTGGCTACAGATAAATCGGATGATGTCTTTGAGGACGGTATGTATGGGTGGAGTGCGATCGAGACTTCGCCAGATAATAAAATCAAAATCATTTTGAATTTTTTGTGCCAGTTTGACAGACAGAGACGTTTTGCCAATTCCCCCCATGCCCAACAGTGCCACCAGCCGACAGCGGTCTGTTACAATCCACTGCTTCAGTGCGGTCAATTCTTCTGTACGTCCGTAGAAAACAGAGACATCAGGGGCTTCCCCCCAATCTTGTCGAGAAGGGGCGATCGCTGATTCTGGCAATTTTTCGGGCAGCGGAAGAGTTGGTGAGGAGCGATCGTCTTCTGCAAGTATATTCTTAAAGCTTTTTTTCCTAACCTCTTTCCCCAGTGCAGATGACAGCAGTTGCCAGAATTCGGAACCTAACTCCTTAGCATAACTCAGGTTGCAGTTACATTCACTGGAAATTTGCTCGTAAGTCTTATCTTCTAATACCTTACGAAATATGTTTTTTTGCAGATCGGTTGGGGATCTCCCCGTCCGAGCATGAAAAGACGCCTCTGCAAGTTCTAACGCAGTGTCAACGTTCATATTTGGGAGTTATGCAAAAATCATACTTCAGTATAACCCATTTTCCGATCGCCCTACTTTTTCCAACTCTTGCCGACCAACTCAGCCAAAAGCGACTTTTATCGACAAAATTGAGCTGTGAAACAACCCACTTTACCAGACTGAAAAATTATTGGTTTTGAAACAACATAGTAAATGTCAAGTCAATCGATGAAAACAGGAGTAACGATTGTGCCTTTACCGACAACCGACCAACAGTGGGATTTACAAAGTGGAGATGGCTGGCAATTTGACGATAATTCCAGTACAGGTGGTAAGCTTACCAATATCAAAGAAGCCTCACCAGAAGTGAAACAACTCTCTAGGGAATTGTCTCAAAAACTGGTTGGATTCTCCGCCCCAATGAGTGCTGGTTATGCCTACGAATACAGCGGTGCTAATGGCAATCCCTACAATGGTAATAATGTCTCCCACGCTGGGATTGATTATGCAGTTGGTGCGAACATAAATGTCTCAGCGGTAGTTCCGGGAAAAATCATTAATGTTGTATCTTATGGTGCAACTGGGCAATTTGTGACTGTAGAAGGTAATGATGGAAAGCGCTGGATATATGGTCACATCCAAACCAGCAAGAGACCTGGAGATTCTGTGAATATTGGAGATCCGATCGTCGGTACAGTCAAAAACCAAGGTCGGAACACTCATCTCCACATAGAGGTTCAAACTGCACCTTTTGATTCCAGTATTATTGGTGGAATTCCCTATCAAACAAAAGGAAGTCGGAATTTTGTTCTAACCAATACAATGAGTCCACTTCAAGCCTACTCGGAGTCGAAAAATGGTGGCGGTGTTCCTGTAAACACAAAAAGGGGCACAGAAGGGGACGATCGCATTAGTGGAGGAGCCGGCAACGATACTTTAATCGGTTTGGGTGGCAATGATAGCCTGTACGGCGAAGCGGGCAATGATTCCCTCATTGGCGGCAATGGAAATGATTACCTTGACGGCTATGCCAGTTATGTCAGTCGCGAATTTGACACTTTAACGGGTGGAGCTGGTGCAGATACTTTTGTACTTGGCAATGCACGACAAGGAGTTTT
This sequence comes from Microcoleus sp. PH2017_35_SFW_U_B, assembly GCF_020737865.1. NCBI lineage: Bacteria > Bacillati > Cyanobacteriota > Cyanophyceae > Oscillatoriales > Microcoleaceae > Microcoleus > Microcoleus sp. PH2017_35_SFW_U_B. The sequence goes on along the minus strand of NZ_JAEQDE010000116.1, from coordinate 1,329 downwards.
CTATCAAGGTGACGGTAATGCAATTATTACAGATTATTCAACTCGAGATGACTACATCCAACTCAAAGGAAGCGCTAACGACTATCAGTTAATCCGTCAGGGTTCTGATACCATAATTTCCTTGAAAAACGCAGATAGGATTGGTATTGTTCAGGGGGTAACAGACTTGAGCTTAACTGCCCGAACGGGAAGAGTTGATTTCAAATTTGTCTGATGTTGAGTTTCTTGATTTCTTCTCACCATTAATATCGAAGGTAAAAGAGCGATCGCCCAAGATTTCATACAAGCGATCGCTTGTATGAAATCATCTTAAATCCTTGGCAACTTAGCCCTGATTTTTGACAACCTTAAATAGAGGTTCGTTTACTAGGAGGACTGTGATGGAGCGCATAAGTAAATTGACAGCAGCACTAGAACAATATTCCGATCGCACTCCCCAAGATGAACAACTATGTCAACTCATTTTAACTATTTGCTCGCAACCTCGCGATAGTTTGCAGCGTCGAAAATCAATGGAGCGATTGTTGCTGAAAGTGCAACGCTTGCCAAAATTGTCAAAAAGTTCTCATCCCTATTATTTAGAAGCGGTAAATAAAACTTGGGAATGGTTAGACAATAACCTTCACAATTTTCATCCCCGCAGTTCTCCGATTCGAGACAGTTTCGTGACTTGGATTAACGGTAATCTCCGGTATCGAATTAGAGATTTATACGCTGCAAAACCCAAAAATATGGTTTCCCTAGATGTTAGAGAACGCAGCCAATTTTACCACCCATGTTTGGGCAGTATTGACGCTTATATCGAACCGCTTGAAGCTGAGGAAAACAAAAGTTTAGCACGAAAGATCGCGCAATACATTAATCGAGATCCCGAAGCTAAACTGCGAAAGTGTTATCCTAAAAATCGTCCCGACTGCAACTGTCAAATTATTGCTAAAAAAATGTTTTTGCACCAGTCGCCAGAAAAACTAAGCGAGATCGCGCGACAGTTGAATATCAATACCCAAACCATTCACTCTTTTTGGAGGAGGAAGGGATTCCCAACAGTGCGATCGCTCGCCAGAGAAATTGCTCAAATAAACTCTGATATTATGTCCGGATAATTGGTTTTTGTCTGTGATAGTGACCTTCATTCTCTCTCTTTCCGAATGCGCACGGCCCCTTAACACTACAAAAAAACACAAGCCCCAATCTGGTATTCAGAAAGGATCTGGAGTTATGTAAAATAAACCAGGCATCGAGCTATTTTCTCAGGCAGTGACCCGCCAAATATCTTCGCCACCGCAGCGTTTAACAACCGAGTTCGGGATGGAATCGGAGTGGTGCCAC
>NZ_JAEQDE010000115.1:0-17931 GCF_020737865.1 Microcoleus sp. PH2017_35_SFW_U_B | reverse complement strand
ACCATCATGTTCCACTCAGTTATCCAGGTCGTCCCTGGCTAGCCATCCTCCGCATTGCTTATATAGCAAGGGTTTCAGCTAAACGAATCGCACTCTGAGGATATTGGCAGAACCATTTAGGTCTGCATTCACCACGGTTCCATCGGCAGACTGATACAATCCACGCTTAATTCGTCTTCCCGACGCTTTCCACCCTTCTGGCTTTTCACCGTACTTGCGTAGGGAGTCTCCATCAAGAAAACTAGCTTTGGATGTATATGCTTCTTCGGTTTCAATAAACCTGATGCCGTGTAAGTCACACAGTTGATTTAATCGGTCTTTCAACTTTCCTAAAGGCATTTGAACAAACTTTTGATTGTTCTTTTTACCCATATTAGCATTAGACTTAAAGCCTTGATTCCAGCCACAAACAATGTTGCCAATGCTGTGTTCCAAGCAATGGCTAACAATCAACTTCGCGGTCTTGTTAATGCCATCGCGCATTTGGTGGTTGCGTTTTCGGGTTGCGCGGTCTAGCCAATTATCCCAATAACCTTCTGCCTTTCCTTCTTTTCTAGTTGCTACTTTTTTGTTCCATAGCTGATTCATTGCTTTCATAGCGCGAGCATCAATCAAGAAAGAATTTCCCAATGTATCAATGCAGGCTGCTAAATTGTCAGCAGTTCCCAAGTCAATTGATAACGCTTGATCGATGTCTAGGCTGTGTTGTTCTTTTTCAACCTCGTAAGATGTTTCAAGATAAAAAGCACCATTCTTAGGTAGAATCGTAAACTCTTTCACCTTGGAAAAGTCAAGATTTGACGGCATAGGCAGAAAGAATTCGGAAACTTCAAACCACCGCTTTACCGTCAATCCCAAGGAGAATCTTAGCTGATTACCAATAAGTTTAGGTCTTAAGCCCCCTGAGTTTGGATAAGCTACTTTGAACAACTTAGGCTCTTTCAGGTATCCCGGTGGCTTGGGCTTAAAATATAATTGACCTTTGATATACAAATCTCTTAATTCTTTAAAAGATTTAAAGGCTTCTGCGACCGACATCAATGTTTGCTGCATTGGCGTTGATGGCAACGACTTAGCAACCATTGATTTTGCCACTGACGGCTCAAAAGATAAGTCGAACTTTCCAGTCAACAGCTTTCCTGTTTTAAAAAAAAGTTTGGCGAGCCAAATATACACCACTGTTCTACAGTTTTTTGGATTGTCGGCACAGGTATTCTAGTAATGTTTGAAGTTCTTTGTCTGGTGACAGTAATACTTGCTGAACACCCATTGCTTTTCGTTTTTTTGGCACCTCTGTTTTCCTGAATATTGGTTGATTTGCTTATTCTAAACGAGTATAGTGGATACGTCAATTTGTATCAACAAACTATTTATGCTGCCACTTGCCGAATACAAAACGCACAACCACGTTAAGTTCTTACTAAACTACCACTTTGTCTTTATCCCCAAGCGCCACAAAAAAGTTTTATTGGGCGACGTGGCGACTAGAACTCGTCAGATTTTCCTAGAGTTGTCAATTGAGAAAGGTTGGGATATATTGGCGCTAGAAGTGGCCCCAGATCACGTACATTTGTTTGTAGCCGTCAAGCCAACGGACACCCCTGTCTTAGTAGTTAAGTTGTTCAAAGGTCGTTCTAGTCGTTTTTTGCGGGAGGAATTCCCGGAACTGAAAAAGCTGCCATCTTTGTGGACGAGCAGCTATTTTGTGAGTACAGCAGGTAATATCAGTAGTGAAGTGGTGAAGAAATACATAGAAGACCCGCATCATTCAGCTAATTAAGAAAGAACACTCTTGACTGAAGTAAAGAGCGTCGCTTCCCTCTCAGGTCTAAAGACTCGCTCGTTTCCCGCATCCCGTATTAGTTTTATGAAGCCTTGCGGATTTTGGCATTGGGAACCAGTGCTACTGCCAATGGACGGAATGTAAGTCAACGGGAGTAAGATTTCGGTCTTGCTGGATGCTGTTCCGCTTGAAGTTGGAAGCTCCCGTCATAGCGGTATCCCGCTTGACGATGAGTAGTTCACCCAGATCCCCGCGAAATTACCCATAAGCAGGGCAAATATCCGTAAATTCACTGATTCAGTTAGGTAATTAAAATTTCTTAATTAAAAATTCCAAATTCCCGCGCCGTCCGGTTGATTAGCAGATAGAGGTTGTTTGGGTATTTAGGGCATTACCCCACACCGCAAAAGGTGACAAATCAAACTAAACTCAACGAAAGAAAGTTTAGACTTTCGATTAACTCTTTTAACTTTTAGCCGGCTTCAATTGTGATCGCACTCGAATTAGACAGATTTTATAAAGCCTGCAACCCGAGCAAGACCCTTGTCGCGGGAGACCCAGGAGATTATCAATACTACATTGATTTTGGTTCGGTGCGGGGTGGCAAAATCATTGAATCTTTACAGCGAACCATCACCCGGATATCCCCCGACGAGCCAACCTGTCAGCTATTTACAGGGCATATCGGCTGTGGCAAATCTACCGAATTGTTTCGACTCAAAGCTGAGCTAGAGCAAGATGGTTTTTGCGTCGTCTACTTCGAGTCTTCCCAAGACTTGGACATGGGCGATGTAGACATCAGTGATATTTTGCTGAGCATTGCCCGCCAAGTCAGCGAAACGATGGAATCCGCCAAAATTAAACTCAGACCGAGCTACTTTACCAATTTGTTTGCAGAAGTGGCAGAATTTTTGCAGACTCCCATAGATTTGTCAGCGGAAGCGGAGTTATCTATAGGAATTGCTCGAGTTACTGCTAAAACTAAAGATTCTCCCAAACTACGATCGCAACTCAGGCAATATCTCGAACCCCGCACCAACAGCATCTTGCAGTCGATCAACGAAGAACTCCTCGACAGAGCTAACGCCGAACTCAAGCAACAAGGCAAAAAAGGCCTCGCAGTCATTGTTGACAATCTCGATCGCCTCGACGCCTCACTCAAACCCAGCGGACGCACCCAGCCAGAATACCTGTTTTTAGACCGTGGCGAACAGTTGAAAAAACTCAATTGCCACGTCGTCTACACCATTCCCCTGACTTTGATTTTTTCTAACGACTTTGGCCGTCTCGCCAGTCGATTTGGAGTCAAACCCAAGGTGATGCCGATGGTACCCGTGCTGAGGCGATCGGGCGACGATCATATCGAAGGAATGGCACTGCTGCGGCAGCTCGTATTGGCTAGAGCTTTCCCCACAGTCGCTCCCGCCCAACGCATCGATTTGATTTCCAAAGTCTTTGACTCTCCCGAAACTTTAGACAGGCTTTGCCGGATTAGCGGTGGCCATGTTCGCAATCTACTGATGCTTTTGTATAGCTGTTTGCAACATGAAGATCCCCCCTTCTCTCGCGAATGCCTCGAAAGCGTCATTCAAGAATATCGCGATGACCTTTTGGGAGCCATCAATGACACGGAATGGGAATTGTTGTTTCAAGTCGTCAACCGACAAAGTGTAACCGGCGAAGAAGAATCTCAAATCTTGTTGCGAAGTATGTTTGTCTTTGAATACCGGGATCAAGAAGGTCGCTGGTTTGGCATCAATCCAGCCCTAGCAGAAACCAGAAAATATCAGGAGTGGCAGCAACGAAATCACCAAGAATAGTTGGGATTTTTGAGATCGCATTCTTCGACTCTAAGATCCGTTAGCGGCGAGTAAATTGGAAACTATTTAACTTAAAATTTACCGTTCAAAACTCCCAATTTCTACAATCCAATAAGCACGCAGTCAGCGGTTTTTCCCACTGGCTGATTTCTCTTAAATGCGGTCTTTACGCCGCGCATATAATTGCCCCATAAATATTTGTCACCACACAATAAATTTCCCCAACCTCAACTGTCATATCTCCCATGCCAGACCAGGTAGGTATGTATTGATCCGTTGCTCCTAGTCTGGAGCGAGCATCCATGACGAATTTTTTTTCTTTTTTCCAAATATATGCTACAGATATACCTATTGTTTACTAATAGCTAGTCGCTGGTATTATCGATACATTTAGCTGTCTGATATTGATGAATGGAGGATTTTATCTGTAGCTGACTAAAAAATATTTGATCTAGGTTTAATTTTTATTGTCAAGTTTCCCATTCTCTGAGATTGGGAGCTATGATGTTTTTAGATTAAACCTGATGACTATGTAAGTATTCATAGGAGAAGTACGAAAAACTACGTATTCCTACAGATATAAAGCGCCAGACCGATACGGGCATCTCTAAGTAGATACTGTTTCCGTCACGATCGGCAATCGTTAGGTAATTGATTTCTGCAAAAGGGGTGCACGCATGACCGATCTACTTAAACAACAAGAAACTGCCAGCTACAACGAGCGATCGCTCAAAACTCTGGTAAGATCCATCGCCATGTCTCAGCAGCAATTTTCGCTAATTTTAGTGCGCTGCAACTACGAGCAGTTGCGGCAGCACATAGCGCAGCGGCTGCGAGAAATGTCCGCAGTTCCAATTCAAGATCTCGTCCTGCCAGCATCCGTCAAAACCCTTTACACTACCCTCCAGGCAAACACGCTTCAGAACGGGGCTTCGGCTGTAGGTTCTGCCTCAGCTTTGATGGTATTTGGTTTGGAAACAGTAGTAGCGATCGACGAATTGATGGCCTCTACCAATCAAGTGCGAGATGAATTTCGCAAAAATTTTTCCTGTCCGGTGATTTTGTGGGTAACAGATGACATTGTGACCAAAATGATTCGTCTGGCCCCGGACTTCAAAAGTTGGGCCGCCGCCACCATTAAATTTGAAATGGCTGTTGACGAATTAATTAATTTCCTGGCACAGCAAGCCGATACTATATTTAAAGTAGGCGAAATAAATCAAGAACTAGGCAGCAGTACAGCCGGCACCCGACCAGGTTTTTGCGCCTGCGAAACCGACTGGGAAAAACCAGCCCAGGAGCATCAAATTAGCTCCGGAGAACGCTTTCTCACCTTTAACTCTCAACTGCAAAACGGACGACAATTAGATGTCCACTCGTATTCGCCTTTGAGTCCGGGCAATACCCTCGATTTGGCGATCGGCTCTTTGTCGCGCCGAGAACTAGAATTAGCTTTAAGAGATTTACAAAATCGCGGTCAAGAATTAGAACCCGCCCTGAAAGCCAGCCTGCAATTCGTTCTGGGTCGAGATTACTATGTCAGCGACCAAACTGAAACAGCATTAATTCATTACCAAGAAAGCTTAATATTTTGGCAGCAGCAAACCGGCAACTGGGAACTGGCAAACTGGGAATATGCCGAAAATCGATCGACCCTCTGCTCCTCATTGTCGAATCCTGTCCCCAACATCCTATTTTTAGAGAGAGAAGGCATAGTGCTATTTCACATAGCCCTGTGTCACAGATTGCAAGCAGCCAGAAATCCGGTAGCCAACCGCCACCACTGGGAACAAGCTTGGATTAGCCTGGAACAATCTAGAAACGCTTTCTCCCTTGCCGATCGCCCAGAATTGGTAGCTGAGGTGACAGCACACCTCGGAGAGGTACTGCAACGCCTCAAAGCTTGGGGAGAGTTGCAAGCATTAGCTGAAAATTCTTTGCAGTTGCACTTCACCTACGGTACTCCCAGCCAATTAGCTCAAGATTACGGGTTTTTGGCTGAAGTTGCCCTGCAACAGTCCAGGTGGAGTCAAGCCCGCCAGCTAGCCGAGTTGGCTTTGGCGATTTTGGATCAAACACCTAATGATTTAAGATTGTTGATTGAAGATTTGAGATTGGGATTTGCGGGAAATTATCCAGAATTCGTGGGTACTAACGAGTTCAGTAACGATCCCAAATCTAAAATCCAACATCCCAAATCCGATCGCAGTTCGTATCTTTTACTGTTAGCCCGAAGTTTGCGGGAGCTAGGTCAGTGGGAAGCGGCGGTTCATTCTTTGGAGTTGGCTCAAAATCAAAGCGAGCCCAAGTACGACCCCCGACTTTACATCGATATTTTGACAGAACTCCAAGCGGTTTATTTCGAGCAGGGAGAGTATCTCAAAGCTTTCCGGATTAAAAAAACCCAGCGATCGATCGAGTATCAATACGGATTTAGAGCTTTTATCGGAGCCAGCCAATTGCAACAGCAGCGTCAAGCTGTCAATCCTTCGAGCCCCTCAGCTCAAAATCAAGCTGCGATCGCAGCGGAAATGACAGCTTATTCCCGCCAAAAAGATATCAATAGATTGCTCGAAAGAATTAGCAGGGACGATCATAAATTAACTATTATTCACGGGCCCAGCGGAGTTGGAAAAAGTTCTCTAGTCAATGCCGGCTTAGTACCTGCTTTGAAAAATATTACTCCGGGCGCGCGGGATGCCTTGCCAGTAGTTATCAAAGTTTACACCGACTGGCTGGTGGAATTAGAAAACGCTTTGAACGGAGCGCTGTACGACAAACAAGCCGAAGATGAAACGCAATTAATCGCTCAAGGACTAAAGGAAATCCACAAAAGCAGTTGCTCTATTTCTCCAGAACGCGGCTCGGAAACTTCTTCTTTTATTATAGAGCAGTTGCGCGAAAATGCCACAAATAATTTGTTAACTGTGCTAATTTTCGATCAATTTGAAGAATTTTTCTTTGTTTCGACTTCAGTGGCACAAAGACAACTTTTTTATAACTTTTTGCGCTTGTTTTTGAACCTGCCTTATGTCAAGATAATTCTGTGCTTGCGCGAAGATTACTTGCACTATTTGCTCGACTGCGATCGCTTCCCCGATCTCGACGCCATTAACAATAATATTCTCGACAAAAGCATCCGCTACCAACTACGCAGTTTTTCAATAAAAGACGCGCGGGCTGTGATCGGACACTTAACGAAACGGGCAGAATATTATTTAGAACCGGCACTGATCGATGCCTTCGTCGAAGATTTAGCAGACGAACTGCAAGAAGTGAGACCGATCGAATTGCAGGTAGTAGGAGCGCAACTGCAAGAAGAAGGTATTACGACTCTAGCACAATACCAGCAATTGGGCGCCAATCCCAAAGCAGAATTAGTGAAGCGATCGCTCGAAGGAGTGATCTCTGACTGCGGCCTGGTTAACGAAGACGCAGCTTGGAAAATATTGTTTTCCCTGACGGATGAAAGAGGCGTGAGGCTGATTAAAACCAAAAACGAATTGTCCTTAGTGACAGGCCAGCAGCCGGCAGATGGGGGCGAAAGTGAATTATTGGCGATCGGCAGCAGAGGCAGAATTTCCCTACAGCGACAGTTCGCAAAAGAACCAGAAAGCGGACAAAAGAAAACCGACAACCTCGACTTGATTTTAGACATTTTAGTCGGTCACGGTTTGCTATTTCTGCTGCGGGAATCGCCCGAAGACCGCTATCAATTGGTACACGACTATTTAGTGCGGCCGATCCGCCAAAGATTCGGCTTAGAAGCCAGACTCCACAAAGCAGAAGCCGACAAAAAGATGAGTCAAGCACAGCTCTACCGAGCCAATACTTTTCTCAAACAAATGCTAGGAGTAGCAGTGATCGGCGTCCTATTGCTAACGAGTTCCACGATCGCCGCCGTCAACTTTTGGTGGCGGGCAGTCGGTCAAAAACAGCTAGCTGTCGCTCAAACTCAGCGAGCCGAAATCAGTACCCTCACCGCAGCTTCTGAAGCTCTTTATTTCTCAAACAACAAATTTGACGCCATGCTAGAAAGTTTGAGAGCGGGTAAAAAGTGGAGACAGATCGAAGGCTCCCAAGAAATGCACAGCCTCAAGGACACCGAAATTCTGATTGCTGCTGCCCTCCAGCAGGCAGTTTATGGCGTCAAAGAACGCAACCGCTTGGAGGGACACGGTGACGTAGTTTGGGGTCTGGGTTTCAGTCCAGACGGTCAAACAATAGCTTCTGCTAGCGTAGATAAAACCGTGAAACTTTGGCGGCGCGACGGCAGTTTGCTGGCTACTTTCAAAGGACACACTAACAGTGTCTCCTGTGTCACTTTCAGTCCCGATAATAAAACGATCGCCTCGGCAAGTTTAGATAAAACTGTCAAAATTTGGCAAACTGACGGCACTTTGCTGACCACTTTAACGGGACATACTAATAGCGTTACCACTGTTGCTTTTAGCCCTGACGGCCAAACGATCGCCAGTGCATCTACAGACAAAACTATCAAAATTTGGAAAACCGACGGTACGTTGCTGCAAACGATCGAACAACCAGCTCCCATAAATTGGATCAGCTTCAGCCGCGACGGTAAAATCATCGCTGCGGCGAGCGATGACGGCACTGTAAAACTGTGGAATGCTGACGGCAGGTTAATCGCTAATTTGTGGCACAGCGAAAACAAAAAACCCTCCAAAGTTTACACGGTCAGTTTTTCCCCCGACGGTGAAACGATCGCCAGTGCCGGTGAAGACAAAACGGTGAAAATCTGGAGCATCGCTGCCATAAAATACCCAGCCCGAAAAAAATCAGCCAAGGCAAAGGCGGGCGAACTGCTAACAACTTTGCGGGGACACAGCAAGTGGGTATTTGGTGTCAGTTACTCCCCCGACGGTAAAACACTTGCTTCTGGAAGCGCAGACGGGAGTGTCAAACTCTGGAGTCTGGCTGGTGTTGGCGACAAACGTCCAACGGATGCTAGCAATATTAAACCGGACAGTCGTTTGCTCAGAACTTTTGAGGGACACGCCGATCGAGTTACTCAGGTAAGTTTTAGCCCGGATGGCAAAACTTTGGCTTCGGCAAGTTTTGACAAAACTATCCGACTTTGGCGGCTCGATGATGTGCCCCTCAAAACCCTCGACGGACACCAAAACCGGGTGCAAAGCGTTACTTTCAGCCCCGACGGCCAAAAGCTGGCTTCTGCTTCTACAGACAAAACTATCAAACTCTGGAGCCGCACGGGGATTTTGCTCGAAACCTTGGAAGGACACACTCAGAGAGTCGCCAGCGTCAATTTCAGCCCCGACGGACAGCTACTGGTTTCTGGGAGTTACGACAAAACGGTGAAAGTCTGGAGTCTGAACAAAGATGCGACGAGTAATAGTCTCCCTTGTCCTTCGGCGCCGCTATTTCCGTGTTCGCCTTCTGTGCTGTTTACCCTCGAAGGACACGGCGACAGCGTGATGAGCGTGAATTTTAGCCCCGACAGCGAGATTATCGCTTCGGCGAGCAAGGACAAGACTGTGAAACTCTGGACGAGACAGGGCAGGTTGATTAAGACTTTGACGGGACACAAAGGCTGGGTGACTGGGGTGACATTCAGCCCTGACGGTTCGATGTTGGCTTCTGCAAGCGATGACGGCACTGTCAAAGTGTGGAATCGGGACGGTGGTTTGCTGAGGACTTTTGAAGGGGCTCACAATAGTTTTGTGTTGGGGGTTGCTTTTAGCCCTGATAGCAAAATGCTGGCTTCGGCTGGTTACGACAATTCGGTGAAGCTGTGGAAGGTGGACGGAACTTTGGTAGCGACGCTGCTGAAGGGTTCTAGCGACAGTGTGACTAGCGTGGGTTTTAGCCCGGATGGTTTGTTGGTTGCTTCGGGCAGTTACGATCATAAGGTGAAGTTGTGGAGCCGCAGCGGGACGTTGCTGAAAACTTTGACGGGTCACAAGGATAGTGTGATGGGCTTGAGTTTTAGCCCGGATGGGAAAATTCTGGCTTCTGCTAGCAAGGATAATCGGGTAATTTTGTGGAATTTGGATCTTGATGATTTGCTGGTGAGGGGCTGCGATTGGGTGGGGGATTATCTTAGAACTAATCCTAATGTGAGCGATCGCGATCGGCGTCTCTGCGACGGGGTGGTCGCAAAACCTCAGTTTTAGTCATTTGATTGTTGGCGGTTGACGGATGACTGTTGACTGTTAAGGAACGGAGGACACTCCAAAAGCCATTTCCCTACCGCAAAATAATCTATCGCGATCGTACCAGATGTAACGATCGCCCGATTAATTGTAGGGAAACGGCACTGCGCCGTGTCCTGACTTTGGGTAATATTAATTCCGATGCCACCGGATTTGATATCATTTGCCGATCGGGATTTGTGTTAAAAATCCCGCCTCTCTTAGGAAACAAAGTCCCCCGATATGGATAATTTTGCTATTAACAACTGCCATGAAATACACCAGTAAAGTTGCTATTATTGATAAGGCAAATAGATATAGCAGTCCTAAATCAGTGGCAAATTTATCGAGAGTATAATCCTTGTAGTACAATCATCTTTCTCGCGTGTCATTTGGGAAATAATTTAAAATTGCTATATAATACAAGATCTAAACTAATTTAGACAATAATTATGAGTCTTCAAGAAATTGCCAAGGGACGCATCGCTGGAGCTGATATGATTCAACGGTATAGAGCCGGAGAGCGAAACTTTACAGGGATTGATTTAAAATCCGCTCGTCTTCAGTGGCCTTGTTTCATTGATATCAATCTCAGCCAGGCCGATTTGAGATGGGTAGACTTTGAGATGGGGCGGACTCGCCTAATCAATGCCAATATGAGTGATGCCAATATGGAAAAAGTTTCTTTAGTATCGGCTTTCATGCTCAATGCGAACTTGAGAGGACCTAATCTCAGAAACGCTAACTTAACTAATGCTGACCTAACTAATGCTGACCTAACTAATGCGGATTTGAATGGTGCTGATTTAAGCGGTACTGCTCTCATTGGGGCTAATCTAACATGAGCTAATATTACTGATATTAAAACGACAAAAGATACTATTTTTTGTCAAACTATTATGCCTAATGGTCAGGTACAAACCGATCCTCACAGACTGACAGATGTTCAGGAATTTCTCAGACTTTATGATGAAGGTGAAAGAGAGTTTCAGGATATAATTTTGCATGAAGTCGATCTCAGTAATGTTAGTTTATCTGGCGTTAATTTTTTGTGGCAAACTCGCTTCAGCCACGTAAATTTGGTCGGAGCTAAATTGACTGATTGTAATTTTGGTGGCATTAAACGTATTGTTTTTAGTGACATGAGGAATACCAATTTAAGTAACTGCGAATGGCGCGATTCTCAAATAATTTACTGCGATCTTAGAGGTGCATATTTGGGATTGCTTGATATGTATGCTCCTGATTTTACAGGAAGTAATCTTGAGGGTATTCAAAATTTTTTTGGTGTCGAAGAAGATATGTATTTCTGTAACACCACTTGGGTAAGTGGAGAATTTATCCCCGGACCAATCAATTCTAGTGAACGTTGGATAGAACGCCCGCAAAAGATTAGGAATGATAGATTTTGAAGAAGTTGCCATGTGAATATATCGGTTGAATAAAATAGGACTTACGCAGAGCATTGAGGGAACAGTCATTTTTTGAACATTTTTCAAAATAGTTCTGCGTAAATCCCAAGCGAGTTGGACTTAGGGAGGTGGAAACTGGAAATCGCTTTGTTGTTTAATTCGATTCCGAACATCTTCAGGAAGATTTGACAAAAAGTTAAAAACCTTGTCAGAACCCTGAGTATTCAGAAGACTTTCAAGCTGATTAATAGAAATCTTCCATGTATTTGGTCTTCGCCATTGTTCAGCACTTGTTATGGGATCGCGGCTTTCACCTAACAGTTGATTAAGTGGATTCGGGACTGCTGGTTGCCCGATCCAGTTCGTGTAAGGTTCTGGTATGTTGGGCGTAATGTACGTGTAACTGCCAAGAATATCTTGTACCCCAAGATTTGATTTGTTGGAAACCAAGATTGTTTTCCATGTCCATCCAGGAATCCGAATTCCGTTAGCTTCTAAATTTGTGGGATTTGTATTTCCCTGATTTTGTGCTTCCGTAAGTGCTTCAGGTGCTCTAGTTTTTGGCTGAACCGACCAATTCTGTTCTTTAGTATCAAAAACACCAGCAGTAATATCAAGTTTTTTGTTGTAATCAAAAATTAGCTGGTCAACTAATCCTGATTCTATTGCAGACCATGCAGGCGAAATGTCTGGGTCTAAGCTACCTGTGTTATTGCGGAAACCAACAAAATGTAGCGGCGAGTTGAAAACAGATCCTTGATTGCGGATTAACTTGCCCGTACTATCATAAAGTTTACCCTCCTTTCCGATAGAACCGCCCTTCTCCAAATCGAGTTGTACCATTGAGGCAAATAAAACATCTGCGGCTGCCTCAGCAAAACCCGAATTGTAAAGTGACGATGCTATTGTTGATTGTGTAAATAGATGCAGGAGTCGAGTTATGGACAAAGAAAGTATTGCTGTAGAAGAATTACTCAGACGATATGTGGCTGGCGATCGAGATTTTAGAAACATCATTTTGGAGTACGCTGACTTGAGCGGGGTTGAACTGCAAAATATCGACTTGACTGGCGCTCAATTTAACTACGTTAATTTGAGCCGAGTCAATTTGCATAGATGTAAGTTGCGATCGGCTCAGTTTTGGTATTGTAACTTTACGGATGCCAAAATTTATGATTCTGATTTAGAAAGCACTCGGTTTTTTGACTGCGATCTGAGAGGGGCCAATACTAGCGCGACGTGTAACCTAACTTGTGCTCGTTTCACCCGAATTAACTTTCAAGGTGCTAAGCTGGGTGGAACTGGAGAAGATCCTTGCGAGTTTCGGGACATTATTCGGCAAGACGGAGTTTTCATACCGGGTTTTACCTTCAATCCCTATCTCTATTCTCACAACACTAACAGAGAAGTATGAAATTATAACAAGGTTATCAAAAGTTGTTAGAGGATGATTTTCTGCCACTAAAAGAAGCAAAATGTCAAGAAGGAGGAGATTATCTACCTCGCTCCTTCAAGGCATTTTGAACATTTTATGGCAGATTTGAAAAGAAATCAAAATCAAACGCATAGTTGCGAACTTTGTTACGTTCGTTAAGAATATTTGTGAGTTCTGGGAGAGTAACTCTCCAAGTATCAGGATTTCTCCAAGCCGTTGCATTAGTTATGTTACTGCGAGCGCTGTTCAAAAACGGAGAAAACACATCATTATTAAGCGGATTTGCAACCCCATCTAAGGATAAATTCCAATCTGGTTCTGCTACGTTAGGCGTCATATATGCGAAAGTTTCTATGTTTGACGAAGTAACTTCGGCTCCTGGTTGTTCCACAGCCATGATTGTTTTCCACGTCCATCGAGGAATGTGAATTTGTCGGTTTGACAAATTGCTAGGGCTTGTATTTCCCTGATTGATATACGCTCCATCTACAATCCGATTAAGCAGCTCGGGAACATTGGTTTTCTTTTGAAGATTTGGATCGTTACCAATAGCTCCAGCGAAAATGTAAAGCTCTTGCCCCTGAGCAACTCGGGGGGCTATCACTTTATCTTCTATATTAAACCAAGCTGAAGCATCTGCTGGAGAGTTGCTTCCTGGAACAAAAAATCGATTGTTATCCATTGATTGGGCAATCAAATTAGTGGTTAGGTAGGTTGCTAACTGGTCTTTGGGATGTCTCACTCTATCTCTGTCAGGAGACAAATGACCTCGATCCATTCCTAACCCCGTAAAGATATTTCCATCATAGGTAAACAAGCCACTAGCTAATAAATCGGGATCGGTTATAAATTCAGGTCTTTGTATTAACCCATTGGGTAATTCTCCTGGTTGTGTATCTGGTCTTGTCGCCCATGTTTTGTCTACTTTCCAACCTACCCAGTTGGCAAGTTTGGTATCAGCATTGTAAGACACTGCGTACTGTGGTTTTTCAAGCAGCAAGTTGTTTTGGTATGTACTATTGCTAGGATTCCATCTAGCTTCAGTGGGATTACCAAATTTGAGATGGTCGCTCTTGAAGAAAACATTATCTATGTAAACGGAATCACCGCCGTTTAAAGAAAAGGTTATTTTCGCTGGCTTCCCTCGAAACTCTGCGATTTCTGAATCAGTGAGGTTTAACTTAAGTTGGAAGGTTTCAAATCCTTTTCTGCCAAAGCCAATCTTATTTTCGATATCCGAGTAGATGTCCTTAATATCCTGAATTTGATTGTAGTTACTTGCGTCGATCAAAAAATTTGCATCTTCTGCAAGATTGACGATTACATCTTTACTTTGACCGTCGATCGTTTCAAGTTTTACATTGATTGTCTTAAAGTGCCGACACTGGTCAAAAGATACCAACCTTCATCCTCCTGTTTTCCTCTATATTTTCCTCGCCAATAACAAGAGTCAAAATCCTCCACCGGTGGGGCTTTTGACTCTTGTTGTCACTCCGTCAGCCAAAAAGGTTTTTCGGCTGGTTCATAAACAATTGTATTGTCCTGATCGGGTAAAGGTTTTGTGTGTTCTTCTCCGACGAAAATAATTAGTGGTATTCCTTCAGGAAAGGCGCGACAAGTTGGCATCTCGTTTATATACACGTCATGAAACCAGTGACGGCAGGCACGGCATCCTCCATATTCAGCCATTTGATTACTCCTTAACAACAATACGATCTATAAATTAATCTAAACTTTTACAGCTCGTATCATTATTTTACGTTTTTAGCGTCTGGCTCTGCCCAGCAAATTTTAGTTTTACTCTTCCATTTTGTCTGTTGTACTTTTTTTAATTGCCTCATAAACAATTGTATTCTTCTGCTTGGGTAGAACTTTAGTATGTTGAATTTCCCCTGATACTATTATCAGAGGTATTCCTTCAGGAAAGGCACTGCAATTTAGGTCGCCTAAATAATGCCGACAACCACGACACCCTCTATATTCGCTCATTTGATTTTTATTCATTGGAGTATTAAGGACGAACAACTACTACCTGTTTTGGGTCAAAAACTAGGATGCTTTTTCTCCAAGGAACTAGAGGATTTCCTATTTGAATAGCATCGTAACCTTGAGATTTTAAATATTCTGCATATTGATTAATTAACTCTTGGTCTGACAACTGTAAACCATTAGTTAAACGGTAGTTTTATAAGCTGGACTTGTAGGCAAAATCATGTGAATATATTTGGGGAGTTTTTACATTTAACGTTATATCTAATACGGCATCATCGGTGCTGTAGATTTCGGCTACCCTTATATCATTTGATAAATAAAGTCCCGGTCCAAACAATGAGTATCCTCTGTTAAAGTAAGCAGGATCTACCAAATCCGCTACCGATGGGGCTTTTGACTCGGTTGTCACTCCGTCTGCCAAAAAGGTTTTTCGGCTGGTTCATAAACAATTGTATTGTCTTGGTCGGGTAAAGGTTTTGTGTGTTCTATTGGCTCATAAACAATTGTATTGCCTTGGTCGGGTAAAGGTTTTATATGTTCTCCACCTCCGACGACAAAAATTAGTGGTATTCCTTTAGGGAAGGCGCGACAAGTTGGAATCTCGTCTACAATGCCATCTAACAAGTGACGGCAGTCAAGGCATCGTTTATATTCAGCCATTTGATTACTCCTTAACAACAACTACTTGTTTGCGGTCGAAAACTAAATAATATTGCATGAATTCTGGGGTAGTCACGATCGCATCATACCCCTGAGATCTGAGATACTCTGTATATTTATCTATCGCCTCTGATCCTTGTTTACCAATTGTATTACCGTAAATTTTTGCCTCCTCGAAAAATTCCTCTAAACCCGGATAGACTCTGGGGTTTTTTATGTTCAGCACGGTTTTTAATATCGGACCTTTCCTTAGATTGCCATTCTCATCAATGCTAAAATCCTTAGCCCTCTCCTCCTGATTTGTCACATACAAACCTTCTCCGAGGAAACCGCTTGCGAGCCTAGCAGGATTTACACCACCATTCGCAATACTAGCAGCACGAACTGGGTTAGTTCCATGATAGAGCACGCGTCTGCTGTAGCTATTTTTTGTATATTCTTCAGCCTCAGCGAGAGTCATAGAAGATTCCCACTTCTTGCCAAAAGAAATATCGTCAAGGTAAACAGTGCCGTCATTGATTTCAAACTTGAGTAAAGCTACCTTACCGCGCAGTTCTTGCGGGACATTTAGGTAGAAAGTTTCCAAGCCTTCAGTACCATAACCGATCTTGCGAATATTGCTGTCGAGCTCCTCCGGAGAGCTATTTTTTTCATATACTCCTCGCTCTAAATCGATAGTTCCTATTGACGTAAACTGTTCGTAACCAGCTACGTTTGCTTGCATAGAAACCGTAATTTTTCTTCCCGCACCGAGTTGGTCTTGGGGTACGTGCAGGTCGAACTTCAAACTATCGTGTAAGCTGTTTTGATCGGGGACAAGAAAGAGATTATGAATTATTTCTTTAGGTCCATCAGTACCTCCCATCTTCAAGGTATTGTTTTGTCCGGCTAAACCGTAGTTTAATTTTCTTTGCTCTTCAGTTAAAAAGGTATCAATCTCATCCCGTTCATGCAGATGTCTTTGCGACACATTAGGATTGTCGGATACACTTAAAGAGTTGTAAAAAGACCAGCCTGGAACGCTCTGATATGTAAAACGTTTGCTGGCGTCAAAATTACCATTGAAAAGGGTGGGAACTGCATAGTCACCTCGCATCTTGTTACCTATAGTTTCGTCTGTGTAGGTGTTGTCCTCAGTTACGGGCACACGGTTACTTACGTTAGCATCATAGGGGCGTAATTGAGAGCCACCGCCCAGTACCGAGTAAAACCAGCCAGTACCGATACCTTCCCAAGGAGCTCGTTGTTCACCGTGAGTAAAATTAGCATTCGTATGATCTGGTGTGTACCACGTAGGTTTGGTTGGATTGCCTGAACTATCTAATTCCAGATCTCCAAGCCGGCGGTAAATCCTCTCTCCATTCTTTGAGGGGAGTTGACTTCCGCTAAGGTTAGTTGTTCCTCCATACCAAGTTAGAGCGTGCGTGTGAGGCTTTCCATCCGTGCTATGTTCAGTAAATCCAATCCGGCTCGAGCCATTTAGAGAGCCTGTTCCATTAGAACCACCAAGGTGTACGTTCCAATCCGCCTCCGCAATTCGCCGACCAGCACGGGTATTGGTTTCCTGTGCATCCAGAGCGGGGACATCTTGATAATAGTTATCGGCATAGGTAACATTTTCCCAGATTCTCACTTCTGGATCGCGGAAGCTTTTTAAGGAGCCTACTAAGTAATTTTGCTCGAAATCATGAGGATCGATCGTTGTCATCTGGAGGTCGCGGTTTACAAGGTTAGTACCACCAGCGAAGGGAAAATAACTCCCCAAACGCTGGACAATTTCATTGTTGATCGCTGCACCCTGACCAAACCCAATAAAGTGCATAGGTGAATTGAAAAGGGTGTTTGCCAAATTTTGATTTAAAGCTACCAGTGAAGCAAAAAAGGCATCTGCGGCTGCCTCAGTAAAGCCAGAGTTAAATGCAGTTGCTTCTGGCGACTGTTCCCATCCAGGTATTAGTGTCAGTGGTGCACCCAATTTATGACTTGGAGGAGAGAAGGTTGTGGAGCCATCAAAATTCACCCACCCCCATTTGTTTGTAGCCCGGTCATAACGCATGACCAAACCATTTTCTTTAGTCATGTGAGAAGCCATCTCCTGGAATTGGCGATCTATCAAATTACCTTCAGGCTCCAAACCTCGCGTTAACACCGTAACGCTGCTGAAAGTATTGCCACCAGAAATGGGAGTCGGCAGTAAAGTCTTAAACTTATTGGTAACAACTTTTTTTGCCCCTTTATTCGTCGTAGCTTCCACAGCCCAATGATATTCCTGACCCGCCGTCAACATTCGATCGCTAGAAAGAGTAAACTCCTCTGAAGAACCAGCCTTAGTTTTCCCATCCCAAGTCCACGTACCGTTTTCCCATTGAGCAGTCAGAACCCGATTCGGATTGTAATCTTTGTCGGCAGTCGAATTTAACCCATCCCACCGATCGCCCGGCAACAAGCCCTTCCCTTGCGGAAAAACGCTTACATAAAGATTGACCTTATCGACATCAGTATCAGGCTTAAAACCAGGAAGACCGCAGGGTTCATTCTCACCCTTCAAATCCCACTGAAAAGTAGGAGTTAAAGGATTGCTATCATTCTTGCTATCCCCGATCGGTCCTTTTAATTCCAACCAGTTTTTAGCATTCGCTATTGCCAAACCTTTAGG
>NZ_JAEQDE010000114.1:18298-22930 GCF_020737865.1 Microcoleus sp. PH2017_35_SFW_U_B | reverse complement strand
CCCAAAATCCCTTTCTTGCCGTAAAAGAGCTGATGGATGGGTGAAAAAATCAACAATTCTACTCCTTGGGACACAGGGAGTCTGCCGGAAAAGATAAGTAATTATCTTGCTAGTTAGGACCACCTTCGGGTGAGTGAAACCTACGGAGGGAGGATAAGACCAGCTTAGAGATTGCTCGCGTCGAGGCTCTCCCGTTGAAAGAGGAAGCCCGCACTCTATTTGTTTACAATAATGAGTGTCGGGTATGTCACGTATCTATGATAACATTCAAATATCTACTGTTGGGACTGACTTACTTAGGTTTCGGCTGGGGATATTTGCCCTGGCTGCGGATGAACCGGGCGGCGATCGCAATTGTTGGGTCAGATGAGTGCCGTAGCTTTGGGGAGTAGGAGACCTCAAAACTGCTTGGCAGGCGATCGACACCTATCTGTAAACGATATCGCGCGAGGGATTCCCGCGCCCGTTAGCTAAAAGGCGATCGGCAATAGACAAGATTGCACTCATTTGCAAATTATCTTGAAAAATCATCTGCGTTTACCTGTGTTTATCTGCTTGACATCTGCGGTTCCTGTATAATTGAATGATTGATGCAAGAGGTCTAATATCTTAGGTTTTGAGATTATTCCTTCTTCCCTTCCCTCTCTTCCTTCGCGACAAGAGCGCTATCGTGGTTCGTTACAACAGCAAAACTAGCAATTTTCCAAGGTTCTATCTTAAAACTTTCCGATAGAGGCAACCTTTCAGACAAAATTGCAGACCTTTCTAGCAAATCGACAGACTCTAAAATCTCCAATCCCAAATCGCCATCCAATGCTAACACAGCCTGTTTGCCCTCGGATTCGCAACACCGAAAAATCCAGACATTCGCATCATCTTCCGACTGTTTGAAAGCCATCAACACTAAATTTTCGGCGGACAAATCCAAGAACTTGCCAACGGGTGGCAGAGTCCGATCGCGATTTTCCGGCAACTGCGACAACACCTTTACTAACAGCGGCATATTCAACTCGCAGCCGCGCCGAACAGTGCCAGCATCTTGCCAATTTCCAGCGTGGGGATAGACGGCACAAGTAAATTGGGAAACTCCAACATCTGCTGCTTCATCCGGCCAAGTGGAACTTCTGAGCAAAGTCAGCCGAATTTGATTTGGTTGAATGTCGCAACCGTATTTACAATCGTTGAGCAAACTGACTCCAAAACCGTCATTGCTGATATCAGTCCAACGGAAAATCGGTACTTCCCATTTGGCTTTTTCTGCCGGTGTCTGCGGCTTGGTCGTGCGTGCGATCGCGCCGCCGGGAATTTCGCAAGTTGCAAAATCTGCTGCGACATTTAACCCGAAGGCTGTTTTGACTAAAACGTGAGTTTCTTGCCAATCTACGACTGTCTTGATTTTCAGCAGTGGCGAACCTGTTTCTACTATATAATCTTGGCTAAACTCGGATTTACCAATTTGCATAACTACGCGCAAACTCTGCCGTACTTCTCCCCGGTCTACCCAAGAAATCTGTTTGAGTATCGGGGCGGGTAATGGATGTTTTTGGTAATTCGGATCGATGTTCCAAGCATCCCAATATTGACCGCTGTCTTGAAAGGCTTGCAGTTGATTGCCTCCGACTGCATTCAGGACTTCTCTATTGTTTGCTTTATCCCAAATGCTGGATAAATTACCAGTTTCTGCGTCTACTGTTGCCCGAATAAGCTCATTTTCTAAGACCGTTTCTGGGGCTGAAAAAAGCGTTTCTTGACAAGGCGTGTTTTTTTGTGCTATACCGTATGTAAGTTTTGATAAATCTGTCTTTTTTTCGGTGGCTGAGCTTGCAGGGGCATGATTTAGGGTTTGAGCGCCATGGCAAAGCCAAAAAACGCGGTAGCCGATCGCCGGAACACTCTGGGCCGAAAATAACAGTGTAGATTGGGATTGCGATGGGAGTCGATCGCCCTTAACAATCTGCGAAGTCAACCGCCCTCCCGATAAGTCGTAAATTTGCCAAGCTGCGTCGGGGGAATCGGGAAGAGTTACGGCGACAACTTCAGAGCGCGACCAATTGAGAGAATTGAAAACAAAAATCGGTTGAGCGTCCGACTGCGGAGGAGAAGGTAGAGAAATCTGAGCAGCGATCGCATCTAAGGATTGTAGCAGGATGTGGTGGCAAGAGCGATCGACCTCAGCAAAGGCTAGATTAGCATCAGTGTAGACCTGGGCGATCGCCGAACCGGGCAAAATATCGTGAAACTGGTTAAACAACACCTGTTTCCAAGCCAATTCTAACTCAACTTTCGGATAAACCGCACCAGTGCAGATTGTCGCGATCGAAGACAACAACTCCGCTTGATAGAGCAAATCTTCGCAGCGGCGATTTTGGCGTTTTTGGTCAGCGCGAGTCGTGTAACAACCCCGGTGGAATTCTAAGTAAAGTTCATCTTTCCAAATCGGGAGATTGGGAGAGGGGGAGAGGGGAAGAGAGGGGGAATTTTTTAGTTGAGATTTCTCTTGGTGAATTTCGGTTGGGAAATCAAGGTATTTAGGTTCTGATTCCGAAAATTTACCGGAAAAATCACCTACTAAGCCGGACAAATTCTCGGTTGTTTTCCTAAGTTGCAAATTTTCCTCGTTTTCTACCGAATTCGTTTCACTTTCGGATGAACTTGTCGAATTTTCGAGTAATTTTCCCGATGCGACACCTGATAAAGTTTCGACAACTTCAGGAATTGGCAAACTTGCGGGAGTTTTTAGATTGGAGTTGAGGCTTTCGGGTAAATTTGCGGAATTTTCGACTAATTTTGGAGGTGCGACATCCGATAAAGTTTTCACAACCGTCTCAGCTTGCAAACTTGCGGGAGTTTCCTGACTTGAAGTTCGACTTTCGGGTAAAGTTGCGGAATTTTCGAGTAAATTTGGAGGTGCGACATCCGACAAAGTTTCGACAACTTCAGGAATTGGCAAACTTGCGGGAGTTTTGAGATTGGAGTTGAGGCTTTCGGGTAAATTTGCGGAATTTTCCGATGCGACACCTGATAAAGTTTCGACAACTTCAGGAATTGGCAAACTTGCGGGAGTTTTGAGATTGGAGTTAAGGCTTTCGGGTAAATTTGCGGAATTTTCGACTAATTTTGGAGGTGCGACATCCGATAAAGTTTTCACAACCGTCTCAGCTTGCAAACTTGCGGAAGTTTCCTGACTTGAAGTTCGACTTCCGGGTAAAGTTGCGGAATTTTCGAGTAAATTTGGAGGTGCGACATCCGACAAAGTTTCGACGAATTCAGCAATTGGCAAACTTGTGGGAGTTTCCCGAGTTGAAGTTCGACTTTCGGATGAAGTTGTCGAATTTTCGAGCAAGTTTCCCGATGCGACATCCGACAAAGTTTCGACGACTTCAGCAATTGGTAAACTTGCGGGAGTTTCCTGAGTTGAAGTTCTACTTTCGGATGAAATTGTAGAATTTTCTAGCAAGTTTCCCGATGCGACATCCGACAAAGTTTCGACGACTTCAGCAATTGGTAAATTTTCCCGACTTGGCGACTGCGAAACATCAGATTGAGAATCAACCTCTGCAACTTCCGGCAAAAACTGACTCTCAATCAAAGACAAATAATCAACAGCCTTCGCAAACTCCAACCTTGGGAAAAAAGGCGACAACTTCCAGCGTTTCGCCACCTCTAGCATATCGCGAGTCGGGCCGCCGCCGTGGTCGCCAACTCCCGGCAACCAAAGAGCATCTTGCAAACCAGTTTTAACTTGCCAGTCAAAAGCATGACTTGCCATTTTTACAGATTCTACACTTTCGCCGATCGCGCCAGACATCATGCTAAATATTTTAGTACCATCCAACCCTTCCCACCAAAAAGCACCGTGGGGAAATTCCGTCGAATCATTCCAGCGCAACTTCTGCGTCACAAAATAGTCAACTCCACCTTGCCGCAAAATCTGAGGTAATTGCCATCCAAAGCCAAAAGTATCCGGTAGCCAAGCCACCCGCATCAACTCCCCAAACTTTTCTTTGGCATAACGCTGTCCGTAAAACACTTGCCGCACCATTGACTCAGCCGAAATCAAGTTTAAATCCGGTTCAACCCACATCCCACCGACAACTTCCCAACGTCCGACGGCCACCTGTTTTTGAATTGCAGTAAATAAGTCAGGGCGGTGCTCTTCCATCCAAGCATAAAGCGCTGGAGTTGAATGACAGAAAATCAAATCGGGAAACTCAGATTGCAATTTCAATACCGACTCAAAAGTTCGTTCCGCCGCTTCCCAAGTTTCCGGGACAGGCCACAGCCAAGCTAAGTCTAAATGAGCGTGACCAACCAAATAGATTTTACCTATATATATAGATGTATGGCAAGTTTCAAGTGAGTCAGATCTGGATTGGGAATTTGTAATTTGTAATTGGGAATTTGTAATTGGTAATTGATGATTGGCTGGCGAGTGTATGACTTGATTGAGAAAAGCTATATCGCCAGTTTCACCTATATATATAGATGTGGAGTTCTGATTTTCTGAAACCTGAGAAAGTATCTGCCTACATCCTCCCTCTGCGCCCTCTGCGCCCTCTGCGGTTAAATCATCTAACTCTCCAGAAAAAGAAGGAATATCGGCAGTTTCACCTATATATATAGATGTGGAGT
>NZ_JAEQDE010000114.1:0-18281 GCF_020737865.1 Microcoleus sp. PH2017_35_SFW_U_B | reverse complement strand
AGTTCTGATTTTCTGAAACCTGAGAAAGTTGCTCCTTACTTTCTCCCTCTGCGCCCTCTGCGCCCTCTGCGGTTAAATCATCTAACTCTCCAGAAAAAGCCCGCAGATATCCCAGTAAATTGTGTCGCAACACAGACAAAGATCGATCGAACTTGGCGCGATTCGGCAAAGCAGACCAATCAATCAAACCAACCGCCAAATCAATCTCAGATTGCAGCCTTTCTCCCTTGACGTACATTGGGCGACTTGCTAAAATTTTAATGGATAAATCTTGGGAATGTTTGTTTCCTAAATTTCGAGCGATCGCATTTTGCAAAATCTCTAATTCGTCCGCCACAAAACCCGGATCGAAACAAGTAGAGTCCGCAGCTTCGTACAAACAAATCGATCGCACTAAAGCACCGTTATCGTGTCCAGGACTTACCAACCGTAAAATAACTAAAAATTCATCTCCCGGATTCACCGCCACACTCAACAAAACTCGATCGGCACAATCGAATAAATCACCTTGTCCAACTAACTCACCGTTGACAAAAATAGTCGCATCTTCTGCCCACCAAGTCAAACTCAACAGCAAACGCAAACCCACCACAGGATAGCCGTGCAAATTGTCAGGAATGACAAATTGCTGTCCTAAATAAACAACTTGCTTCCCAGACGGCCAAGCAATATGTCCTTTTTCGTTAAGTTCCGCAACCTGCTTGTTAGAAATACCTACCGAACCGACAGTAGCCGAGTCAGCATCGCAGTACCTCCAACCAGACTGAACGTCCACTTGACTGAGGCGGCGCAACTTCTCTACAACTTCAGAAATATTATTGCTAGCAGGTGGCACAACGGCGCTCATATTTAGTTAAAATAGGACTTGCGTAGGAATCTGGGCTCAGTATCGAACCGCGAAGACGCAAAGGACGCGAAGAAATAAAGGTTTCAGAGGGTTTGAAACTGCGATTAATATCCAGTTTTGATTGTACTGCAAAATTCAGACATTCCGGCGCGAATCTAAAACCTGAATTCAATAATTAAACCTATGTCCGACGGTTACTACGGCCCATACCAAAGCCGACTATTAAATTTTATATCCAAACAGTCCCGCCAAGTTGCCGATAATTGCGATCGCACTTGGCGACAAATTAAACAAACCACTCTCAGCGCTACCCAAATTCTACTTTATCCAGCTTACCTGCTCGTCCAAAGTTCCCGAATGTTGAGCCGACAGTTGCGGGAATCCAGCCAAAAAGTAGATTTACCCGAACTTCAAGAATATACCGATGACGAAAATCCAGATTTTTCGGGAAATTGGTATCCGGGAGAAATTTCCGATGAAAGTTCGATCGACCAAATCTTGCAACTCGCTGAAAATTTGCTAAACTCGTCGCAAACCGCCACAACTTTAGTCAGTTTTCCGCTGTTAATCCAGACAAACCCAGCAACGGAGAAAGCCGATCGCGATTTGCATCCAGCCATCAATTTTATCAAACAAGCTGCCAAGCATCAAACAACTTCCGTCTTAGAACCTCCCCAGGCCAAAACTCAATTAGACAGCCAATCCCAAAAAGTTCAGGGAATCGCGACTTTCATCCCAGCCCGCACTTTAGTCTTAATCGGAGATGACAATCGCATATTAGATATTTTGACGCCCGAACAGCAAGAACTGCTCGAAAGTCGCATAACTTGGGAAGTCGCCAACGAGGGGCCGGAACGGCGGGAAATTGCTCAAAAAGAATTAAAATTTAATCTCGGTTTAGAGTCTGCTGCGAAAAAATCTCGGTTGGCGCCGGTGCGTCGTTTTTGGGAATTGATGGTCTGGCTCCAGTCGAGTCCGGTTGCTGTGAAAAGAAATCAGTTTGGAGAATCAATCCTCGCAGTCAAAAGCGCGATCGACCGCAATCTCATCTTAGTCCAAAAATCCACCACGCCGATCGCTCCGGCCAACACCGCACAGCCGACGATTGCTCGATCAAATTCGATCGACCGCAATATCCCAAAATTAGAACCTAATTTTAACAGCAAGTTCGATCGCACCGGCAATCCGATCTCCTTTGTCACATTACTCGATCGCGCTGCCGTCAACCTCGAAGAATTTACCCTCCCCCCAGCAGCCAAAACCACCGCCGGGAATCCCGAGGTCAAATTTGATACCCCCGCCCCAGAAACGAATTTAGGTCTGTCCGCCCGCGAAATCCTCGAAAAATACGCGAAAAACATCGAAAAAATGATTTGGTCGTCCGTAGACCAACTGCTGGGAAAAGAAACGGCAGCTAGTGATAATACTGATAAATCAGTCGCAATTCAGTATTATTTAAAACAACGCCAGGAACAAGATCGAACGGAAAATAGCCCAGAGGTCGATCGACCTTGGTTGAATTGGCAAGACTTATTCGGAGAACCAGCACCGCAGCACTTAATAGTAGGAAGTGCCGAACCCGAGGCAAATGTTCAAAACCTCATATCACAAAATAGCCCAGAAGTCAAGCAGGAAATTGCAAAAACAGTAGAATTGTCAGAAAGTCGATCGACCGCAGTTTCAATATCGCCTTACCCCGAAGCAATTCACAGGATGCTCGCCCAGCTCAAACAGAGCTTGCTTACAAAAGTCCCACAAAGTCAACCCCAAACAGGCTCAAATTTAGCAGTCACTCCAGAAAATAAATCTGGACTCGCAGCAGAATCAACCCCAGAGCGCGCGCCGGAGACCCAAGTGCCAAAAAACACAAACCCGAACACCGCACAAAACAGCAAATCCCCAGCAGCAATCGCCCCCCCCACCAGCAGATATACCCCCGCCCCCAGCATCGCAGCACACCAAAATCAGAGTGCAGGTCTCCCGCCCGCAGACGAATACTTAGAAACAAAAGCAGAATCGATGGGTTACATTAAACACCCACTAGAACAAGTGCTCGAATGGCTCGATTTAATCATGGTGCGCGTCGAAAAAATCATCGAGCAAATCTGGAATTGGGCAAAAACCAACTTGCCAACAATCCTCAAAAGCAAAGATAAAATTGACTAGAAAACGAGCCTCCCGTGTCCCCGGCTGTCTTACGTGGGGATTAGTCGGTCTGCGGTTTTAACCGCCAGTAAATATTGTATTTGGGGACTAAGCATGGTAATGTAATTGAGTGAGTAGGAATAACCGTCTGCGCGTTGAATCATCCTAGTGCGGAGAAATCCCGGCAACTCAGATATCCGGCTAGAACCGGAATACTTAGAAAGGGCAAATAATGGCAGGTTGAAGAGCGTACCTATCTGGCTTGTGATGGACTCTGAAAGCAAAAGAAAAACTAAAAGTAAGCCCAACTGCAACACCTCTGGTATTGGTAGTTGATTTAAAGGGTCTAGGGGGATATTTGCCTATCCCTTCCAAGTTCGGCTTGGAGAATCCCCCGGCTGAAGCCGTGGGGAGTGTCAATAATCTTTAGCTTATTGGAAAAATTTGGCGGAGCTAAGCGGAGGGCTAAAACCCCGTCCTTTGAGGACTGCTTTCTGCTATAGTCTCCAACAAGTCGGGATAGGGCATTGCCACGACTCTAAATGGATGTGGAGGGAGAGTAAGACTACTCAGGTAGCATCACCCTGGGAAGCGTCAAGAATCACCGCACTTTTAGGGCAGTGAATATGTCAAGATAAAAAAGTTGCCGCAACAGCAGCAAATCAGCTCAGTATTATTTCATCTTTGGAGACTCCCTAGCGTGCTAACCCTCAAAATCGTAGTTAATGTAGTTGTTCTATTTTTTGTTTCCCTGTTCATATTTGGGTTTTTGTCCAATGACCCAGCTCGGAACCCCAACCGCAGAGACATGGAATAAACCAGCTACCTCCCTCGCTGACTCGGGGGCACGTCACCGCAGCCCCCGCACCAGCCAGCAAATCCCCAAAAATTAGTCCAACAAAACTTGACCTCGCACCACTAGCGAGGTTATCTTATGCCGAAAGAAACCAGTTGACAGTTGACAGTTGACAGTTGACAGTTGACAGTTGACAGTTGACAGTTGACCTAGAAGTCCGAGGATTGGAGCAATGAATAGTCTGATTTTAATTCCTCCCTACAAGGAAGGGTTCCGCCTTTAAACCAATTCTTTCTGGTAATCAACCAAGTTTCTGAGGATGAGTCCGTTAGCGACTCGGCACAACCGAAGATTTCCGGTTAACCTTGAAACGCTGCCTGTTAAATGCCAAAATTTGGACGATCGACTCTCCGCTATAAATAAACCTCTAAAATCTAAAATCTAAAATCTAAAATCTAAAATCTAAAATCTAAAATCGGATGATTCACCTGTTGTAACTATGCCCTATCCGGTACCGCCGCCCGAACCCTCTGCCATCATCTACATCGCGAAGCCCAAAAAAGTCGCCCTCACTGTGGCGACAAATGATGGAGACA
This sequence comes from Microcoleus sp. PH2017_35_SFW_U_B, assembly GCF_020737865.1. Taxonomy (NCBI): domain Bacteria; kingdom Bacillati; phylum Cyanobacteriota; class Cyanophyceae; order Oscillatoriales; family Microcoleaceae; genus Microcoleus; species Microcoleus sp. PH2017_35_SFW_U_B. The sequence continues at coordinate 13,897 of NZ_JAEQDE010000114.1, read as the reverse complement.
CCCGCAGCAACTCCGCACAAATACCGGAAGCCAGCCCAGAAATCGTTCAGCCCGAACCAACATCCCCGCAACCAGAACCCTCAGCCGCACTCCTCGGTACCACCGAAGCCACCAGTCAGTCTCCTGAAATCGCCACTCCCCTAACCTCCGTGGAAAGTGGCGGCGCAGCGGCGGGATTTCAGCTTCCGGTTGTTCCAGCAGAAAAATCCGAAACTGCGGAAGCCCAGCAAGATACCTCGTTTACTTCTTACCAATTGGGTTCAGTAGAAAATGCCATTGCCGCTCGGAACCGTCAACGAACAGCAGGGGATCAGAGCAAAAAGGACAATAATGCTGTCCGACAGCCAGAAAACGGGTATCAGGCTAAAGGCGAGCAGTTAAAAGATAACTCCCCCGAACCTGCGGAGATTGTTGTTCCCGAACCGCCAGAAACGCCTCCTGCAAAACAGCAAGAGTTCGAGATTCCAACGACGCCAACGACGCCAACGACGCCCCCAGGGCCCAAGCCAGCCACTCCCCCAGCGCCGAAACCGCAGCCCAAACCTGCCGCGCCCGGAGTCCGTACCGCGCCTTCTCAGCGAACGGTGCCATTTCCGGTGAGTCCGGCTGATACGATCGAAATTAAGGCCGATAGTCAAGAATTTGACGACAAACAGCAAATTGTCACGGCGGTTGGTAGGGTTGTGGTGCGGTTCCGACAAACAGTGATTGATGCCGATCGCGCGATCGTCAACCTAGTCACCCGCCAAGTGATAGCATCCGGTAACGTCGCCTATACTCGCGGCCAACAAGTAGTCCGCGGCCGGCAGATGGAATTCAATCTCGGACTCAACTCCGGCGCAGTCGAACAAGCCAGCGGCGAAATATTCCTCCCCGCAGCGGGTAGCGAGTTAACCCCCACACTACCGACAGATATTAGTGCTGGAACCATTCTAGAACAGCCGCTGAGCGATCGGCTGACCAGCCAACAGCCCCTTCGCGGAGTCAAATCCCCCGGCGCTGCTACTATTACCATCGGCGGTGGTGGCGCTGGTGGCGCTGGTGGCGCTGGTGGCGCTGGCGGACGCTTAACCGCCCCCCAAATTACCGGCGCCGTCAACCGCGTCCGCTTTGAAGCAGATCGCCTCGAATTACTGCCAAATGGCGTCAGAGTAGCAACCAACATTCGGATTACTAATGACCCGTTTTCCCCGCCGGAACTCGAATACAGAGCCCGAAGAGCAACAATTACCAGGATTTCCCCCACGGCTGAGGAATTAGTCACAAATTCCCCCCGCTTGGTATTTGACAACCGCGTCAAAATACCCGTGTATCCCCGCAGGCAAGTTTTTGACAGCCAACAGAAAAACGGCCCCTGTTTGACTTTCGGCTACGACGGGGGCGACAGGGGCGGTTTGTTTGCCGAGTGCGGTTTTGAAATATTGCAAAACGGGCCCGTGCGCCTGACTCTGACACCCCAAATTTACCTCCAGCGAATCGTGGAAAAGAACGGTGGAAATCCCTTTTCCCCCGACAGCTACGGGCTGAGAGCAAAGCTGGGCGCGACTTTGGGCCCGCGCACCAGCCTTGAAGGATCGGCGTTATTTCTGAATTTTGATAATTTCCCGAATTTAGCTGAAAATGCTTTTCGGGGCAATTTGCGGCTGCGACAGTCGATCGGCAATCACAATTTAGCAGCAGAATATAGTTATCGCGATCGACTGTTTAACGGTTCTCTAGGCTTTCAAACCGTCAACAGCAGTCTCGGGGCCGTCCTCACTTCCCCACAGATGCAAATCGGCAATACAGGCATCAATTTCAGCTACCAAGCTGGATATCAATTTATCAATGCTGACACCGATCGAGCAGATTTGCTCGAACCAGTGCGCGAAAACAACCGCATCGATTTGGGCCGAGGCCAAGTCAGCGTCGCCCTCAGCCGCGGCTTCAACCTGTGGCAAGGTCAACCGCTGCCCCGCACTCCCACCCAGGGTTTGAGGTACACCCGGACGCCGGTGGTTCCCTTCTTACAACTGGCTTTGGGAGTCCGAGGAGTAGGCTCTTATTACAGTAGTGGCGATCGACAAAATTCGATCGCCAGCAGCATCGGCATTCAAGGGCAGTTCGGTCATTTCTCCCGCCCTTTCCTCGACTACACTGGATTTAACGTGACTTACACTCAGGTAGCGCGGGACGGGGTATCGCCTTATTTGTTCGATCGGCTAGTAGATTTGAAAGTCCTGTCTTTTGGACTCGTGCAGCAAGTTTACGGAGGCTTTCGAGTCGGATTTCAAAGTGCTATTAATCTAGACAGCAGGGAAACAATCAGTACGAACTACACTTTAGAATACAGCCGTCGCAGCTACGCAATTATTTTGCGTTTTAATCCTGAGCGTCAAGTCGGCAGCCTGACGTTTAGAATTAGTGACTTCAACTGGAACGGCACACCCCAACCATTTTCCGGGGACGTGCGAACAGTAGAAGGAGGCGTGCGTTTATCCGATTAATTCAATTGGGTAATTGGTAATTAGTAATGGGTAATTGGTAATTGGTAATTGGGTTATTGGTTATTGGTAATTGGTAATTGGTAATTGGTAATTGGTAATTGGTAATTGGTAATAATGAAGCCAAAAAAATCAACAATTCTCAATTCTCCAATTCTCAATTCTCCAATTCTCCCTTCCCAAGAAAGAAAAACTAACGTTCGCGTTGCCTCGTAGGCGACACCACTCCTAACAACTAACAACTGACAACTGACAACTGACAACTGACAACTAACAACTGACAACTGACAACTAACAACTAACAACTGACAACTAACAACTGACAACTAACAACTGACAACTGACAACTGACAACTGACAACTAACAACTGACAACTGACAAATTACCAATTCCCATGACAGATGGACGTACAATATCTGCACAAGCAGCGGCTCTGCTGGTTCACTACGGTTTTGACCTAGGTGGCAAAAAAGCAGAGAAATTGGCTGGTGAATGGTTGACCAAGTATCCCGGCTATTGGTTGCGTTTAGCAGTGGTTGAAGCGCTTTATCAAGGGCGCTACAAAGCTGTTTCTGTCGGACAGCTATTGAGTATGTGGCACCGGATAGGCCAACCACTCTATCATTTTAATCGCGAGTTTGAACGCTTAGTTTGCAACAATTTTCCTCAAGATTTAACCTTTGAAAGTTATGCTCAACCGTCGCAGGAAGAGATACTTTTATCCCACCCGGAATCCGAATTCGGTGTCGCCGAAATAGATACGAGCAAGCAGTCAGAAGCAGAACTCGATCGCGCGTCAGATGCAGAAGTCCCGAATACAGAAGCCCCGGAAACAGAAAAACTCGCCACTGCTGGCGATCGCACTCAAGAAAATACAGAAGTTGTAGTATATGAAGATGTGGATGTTACGGCTCTGGCCGATGGAGCCGAACCCGATCGCCAATTAACAGACAAACCTGTCGCAAAATCATTCCCAGTTGCCAAACATACTGATTTTCACACTAAGTTAAAAGCCGTTGCCCGAGAAGGCCGCAGAAAGAAAGGAGAAAGCATCAAAAAGAAATAAGGTGTCAGTCGATTTTCTATGTTTAGATTTACTTCACAGATTCATCTGGGAGCTTGAAAAGGAGTCTAAAATTTTGGGATAATTACTCAGGATAGTCGGGGCTTGTATTCATTTTGGGAAATTAGATATAGAGGTTCTCCCTGCAAGTGAGGTACTCACCAATTACCAGAAAGAATTGGTTGAAAGCCGGAACCCTTATAGGGAGAAATAAAAATCAGACTATTCATTACTCCAATCCTCGGACTTCCTTTGTCAACTGTCAACTGTCAACTGTCAACTGTCAACTGTCAACTGTCAACTGTCAACGGTCAACTGTCAACTGTCAACTGTCAACTGTCAACTGTCAACGGTCAACTGTCAACTGTCAACTTTTCGGACTTCCACCCATCCGAATTTCCGAACAAAAAGATGCTTGTTCCGTACCGTCAGCTTGCTTAACAACGCTAGTCCGCAAGCGCAGATTGGGGATGAGATACCACAGCCTTTCTTCTGCATGGACAGTATCTGATTCTGTAATCAATGTCAGCACATCGTCGCCGCCCATCACGTAGCGGGTGTTTCCCTTGGCTTGCAATACTTTGCCTTCGCTGGGATTGTCGGGATTCGGGACGATCGCCAATATTGTAGAACCAACTTGTTTAGCTTGGTTGCGATCGGGAACACCGTCCCAAGAAATCCGAACGCCCCTGAGTCCAGTTGAGTCCGGGTTAGTCGAGTGCTGTTGGCAAAGTTTGACGACTGCTGCATCGTTAGCTGTCAGCATTTCTATTTTGAGGTCAGATTTACCTGCTTGCAATTCCCCAGAATTGAGATTGTGTACGGTGCGCTGGGAAAACCATTTGCCTGCACTTAACTCGAAAAACTCGATAACATCCATGAAATTTGTCTCTAAACTTAAATAGTTCTTGATTTGCGATCGCGACTTGCGCGCTATCGAGTCAGAAAACCGGTTTTTTCTTGAGTAACTAGCCGCCCAACCAATGATTTTAGCGAGAAACCCGGTTTAAGAGTGCAAGTCCTGTTTTCTATTTTAAAGGAACGGGGCGCACCTGCAAAGCTTTCCGGGAGGTTTGAGTCAAGCAGGTTGCAGGTGCGGTTGAGGCACGAAACCCAAGCAGGCGGGCATCTGTCGGGCAGATCCAGCCCGATCGACCTAAAATTAGAGCATTCGCTACCGTATTTCGCTAAACAAGTCTTGTTCGCACATCAAACAGGATGGTGATCGCTCAAAAATTTTAGCTTAACTCCGCCCCAAAACGGGTACAGGCTGCCAACTTAACTCTTGGCCCCAAATTTTAGATCAATGTTCAACTTTCCCGATTCACTGCGCTGCAAGTCAATTTTTTAATCGTAAACGCGCCCAAGCCTCCGTCCGTCTCAAACTTGTACAGCCACTTTTCCTGAGAGTAGCCGAAGGAAGTCGAAGTATCTAAAATCTAAAATCTAAAATCTAAAATCTAAAATCTAAAATCTAAAATCTAAAATCTAAAATCTAAAATCTAAAATCTAAAATCTAAAATCTAAAATCTATTGGTAGTGTGGAGCGATCGACAATCATTCCCCAAAACCCGTTATGTTAAGAAAAACAACGATATATGTCAGATAGTTGTCGATCGCTAGATTTTGGGCTTTGAGTTGAACGATCTTGGCGGCGGTTGATGGCAATCGCAGGCATTGAAAATTCTCAAACCAGACTCAGACAAAAAAACCAGCGATTCATCGAACGATCGCCAAACCGAGGGCAGCAGCCCGGTAGCAAATAGCCTTTAAATATGCCATGCTAAGTAAACGAGCAAAGTAAGCAAGAAAACTTTCTCGATCGGGTTTTGGGCAAGGTGCAGCTAGCGATCGCATACATTAAAAAAAGACATACACAAATTTATGAGCGAGTTTACACAAGGGCTGGATAAAATGCAGCCCGCAGAACAGACGCACTGTTTGGGAATCCTACCAAGTCAGCTAGCAGCGACTTCCGACTCAGAGAAATTATACAGCTTACTAACAGATTACAATTTTATTGAAGCCAAGCTGTCAGCAGCGGGAGCACAAGCGCTAATAGAAGATTACGATTTAGCAACAAGTCCCGATATTATCACCTCCGATGAAAAAGCCGACAAACTCAAATTAATCCAAGAAGCAATCAGGCTTTCTGCCCACATTTTAGCCAAAGATAAAACCCAACTAGCGACCCAACTAATTGCCCGGTTGATGCGCTTTGAAATTCCCGAAATTCAAGCACTGCTAGCCCAAGCACAACAACAGAAAATACCCTGGCTGCGGCCGCTAACCCCCAGCTTTACCCCCCCTGGCGGCAGATTGCTACGCACTCTCACCGGACATACAGATTGGGTACAAGCTGTAGCAATTACCCCCGACGGCAAGCGAGCAATTTCTGCATCCTCCGACCACACTCTCAAAGTTTGGGACTTAGAAACAGGAGAAGAACTTTCCACCCTCAAAGGTCATCTTACCTACGTCAATGCTGTAGCAGTAACCCCAGACGGAACAAAAGTAATTTCAGGTTCTTGGGACAATACTATTAAAATTTGGAATTTAGCTACTGGAACAGAAATATTAACATTTGCAGGCGATACTTTTGCAGTAGAAGCCGTAGCAGTAACTCCCGACGGCAAGCGAGTAATTTCTGGTTCCTGGGACGGCAGCATAAAAGTTTGGGATTTGTCAACAGGGGCAGTGATTTTCAACCTCAAAGGTCACAGCAGTTTTGTCCAGTCCGTAGCAGTAACTCCAGACAGCAAGCGGTTGATTTCCGGGTCTGGCGACAACAGCATTAAAGTCTGGAACCTAGAAACAGGAAAAGAACTTTTTACCCTTACCGGTCACGCAGATTGGGTAAAAGCTGTAGCAGTAACTCCCGACGGCGAACACATAATTTCCGGCAGTTACGACGGCACAATCAAAGTTTGGAGTTTGAGTGCCAGAGAAAAACTTTTCACTTTAGGAATTCACAGCAGTTTCGTCCAAGCTGTGGCAGTCAGTCCCGACGGAAAACGGGTAATTTCGGCGGCCGGCGACAAAACGCTGAAAGTTTGGAATTTGGAAACAAAAGAAGAACTATTTACTTTTACCAATCACATCGCCCCGGTGAATGCTGTTGCTGTCACCCCCGACGGCAAGCGGATAGTTTCTGGTTCCTCTGACAAAACTCTCAAAGTTTGGCACTTAGAAACAGGCAAAGAAAATTTATCATCTGCGGGTCACGATGACTGGGTAAATGCTTTAGCAGTGACAGCCGACGGTAAAAAAGCAATTTCCGGTTCTGGAGACAACAGCATTAAAGTCTGGAATCTGGCAAATGGAGAGGAAATTTTTGCTATTCCCGGTCATAAAGATTGGGTAAAAGCAATCGCTGTTACCCCGGACAGCCAGAGAATAGTTTCAGGTTCAGGTGACAAAACAGTTAAAGTTTGGAATCTGGAAACTGGAGAAGAAATATTTAGTCTGACAGGTCATACAGATTGGGTAAATTCGGTTGCTGTTACCCCCGACGGCAGGCTGGCGATTTCTGGTTCGGGAGACAAAAGTATTAAAATTTGGAATTTGGAAACAGGAGAGGAAGTTTTTACATTTATCGGTCACACCGACGGGATAAAAGCTGTGGCAGTTACTCCCGATGGCAAGCGGATAATTTCGGCTTCCGGCGACACAAGTCTGAAAGTTTGGAGTTTGGGAAAAGAAAATAATATTTTGGCAAATTTATGGAATTTAGTCGTTAAAAATCAACTTTTTACTCTTAAAGGTCATGAGAGTTTTGTGAATGCTGTGGTAGTTACCACAGACGGTAAATGGGGAATTTCTGGGGGAAGGAAGAAACTGATTAAAGTTTGGGATTTGTCGAGTCAAAAGGAAATTTTTACTTTGACGGGTCATGCGGATGCGATTACAGCTTTGGCGACTGTGGGAAATAGAGTGATTTCAGTTTCGGATGATAATACTCTGAAAGTTTGGGATTTGTTGAGTCGAAAAATAGTTGCTACTTTCAGGGGAGATAGTGCTTTGAAAGCTTGCGCTATGGCACCAGATGGGGTGACAATTGTCGCGGCGGAAGCTTCGGGACAAGTGCATTTTTTGAAGTTGGAAGAGGGGAAGAGTCAGTTGAGAGTTGACAGTTGACAGTTGAGAGTTGACATGGTTCCGATCGCACTTTTGCTCAATTTGAAAAGTGCGATCGACCTTTTCCCCAATCCAGTTTACAATTGTTCGGGGTCAATGCCGATCGATCGCAGTCTGTCTAACTTAATTCATCTGGGTTAATTCCCATTTCTCGCAGCCGTTCCGCCAAAAGTTGCGATCGCCGCCGTTCCTCTCCTAAAGCTGTTTCTGCAAGTTCTGCCCGCTGTTCGGCTTGTTCTGTCCGCTGTTCGGCTTGTTCTAGGCGTTGACAAATCTCAACGTAGGAGAAAAACCTAGTTCCATCAGGTCGATAAATTTGCAATTCATCGCCTGATAAATCGAACCGGATGGCTAACCTGGGACTCGCGTAGTTTTCCATAGATGCGATCGCATCCAAGCCGTCTTCTCCCCGCAACCAACCCCTGAGTTGATTGTTAGTAGGATTGTAAATGTAATATTCTTCAACTCCGTGGCGATCGTAAAATAGTAATTTCGTCTCCATTTCATCTTGCGTATTGCTAGGAGAGAGAATCTCAAACACAACTTGTGGTGCAATTCCTGACTCGTTCCACTGCTGATAAGAACTCCGTCTCCTTTTCGGTGTGCCGAAGACAACCATCACATCGGGGGCATTAACAATATTTGGTCTTCCCTGAACCGGATACCAAAATAAATCCCCCGCTACAAATACATTCTCGTCATTAGCATACATCCATTCTAGATTTTGCTCAATGACTAGAATCCAGCGAAACTGGTCGGTATTGTTTGCCATTGGTTTGCCGTCGCTTTCGGGGTAGATAATCTCTTCCTGAGTGGGGACTGGGATTTGACTTACCATAACAGTTGTGCGGGGTGAAATACTGTTGAATTTAATTTTAGCAGTTTACGAGGAGTCAGAAGCGCGATCCTCTGCGAGGGCTTCGCCAACGAGCTTTCTCAAAATAACCTATTTCCCTCTCTTCCTCTGCGCCCTCTGCGCCCTCTGCGGTAAAAAATCTTATTCTTGACACTCCTCGACCTGAAGGTGCGAGGATTCTTGAGGAATTTCTACCTCAATTTCCCTGTTTCCAGGGTTCCCAGACTCCTCACGTTTGCTCAATCGAGCGCGAGGATATCTTCTGGGCGTTTAGGCGCGAACGCCAGGTTTCGCGGAGTCCCCGCGTACCAAATTTAAAGCTCGATCGCGAATAGTTTTTGCTGCACCTATATCAGCGTGTTCGTGGTAGCCACATTCAGTGCAAATGAACTTTTCGCCATCTCTATTAGACTTGTCGATGTGACCGCAATTCCGACATTCTTGACTGGAGTATTTGGGATTAACCTTGATTACGATTTTTCCTTGCTTTGCAGCCAGATACTCAATCTTCAGTATTAACTCGCCCCAGCCTGCATCAGAAATAGAACGGTTTAAACCTCTCTTCCTTGATTGCCCATTTTTCAGAAATCTACCTGTTTTTTCGTCAACCTTTACTCGACATCGGCGCATCATGCCGGAAATATTCAAGTCCTCTAGAGCAATCGCGTCAACGTTACGTGACACTATTTTATTGGCAACCTTCCATTGGTAAGCTTGACGCTTATTGCTAATTCTTTGGTGGAAAAGCCCTAGTTTTTTAGCTGCTTTTTTGCGGTTATTACTCCCTTTTGCTTTTCGACTGACCAATAATTTCTTGATGGTACCCGCCACGTGATTTATCCGTGGAATCAATCCCAAATCGAAAATCTAAAATCCTCTCTTCCCCCGAATTTATCCGTGGGGTCAATCTAAAATCTAAAATCTAAAATCTAAAATCGACTGACTTGTCTCTGTCTAATTCTCAGTGTGCGTTTAGCTTTTTTGGTGGCTGAAAACTTGGGATTTTCAATTTGAGCTCCATCTGATAGATGGACTAATTTTGTAATTCCCATATCGCAACCAATTACCTTGACGACATCTTTGAGAGGTTTTGTCGTGTAATCGGGGACAGACTTGTCCTCAATGCGGACGGATACATACCAGCCATTCTGTCGCTTTCTTACCGCACAAGCTTTAATGGTAAAGCCACCAGGAATTGGGCGCGAGTTGTGGAAACGCATCCAACCTAACTTTGGCAAGTAAATTTTACTACCTTGTATTTTTACCCCCATCATAAATGTGAAGGAAGTGAAATTGCTGCGATTCTTGAATTTAGGAAAGCCGCGTCCGTCAAAAAAATTATTATAGGCAGTGTCTAACCGTTTGACGTTCTGTTGTAGAACTGTCGAATCTATCCCGGCAAACCAGGGTCTAGCTGCTTTCAGTTCGGGCAACGCTGTGATTTGAATGTGGCCTGGGTTGCGCCGAGGGTTTTTAACTTTCCCCTTTTTATCTGTTTTGCCTATTTTCCAAGGTTCCCCAGTGGCACCGTTTTTACTGACACAACTGGTCAACGGACAGGCTTCACTTTTTGTCCTAAGGTCGCAATAGTTGCCTTGAATGAACTGTTGGCTATACTGAGTGATCCTGTCATTAAGACACCAGTTGAAATGGCTTCGCAAAATATCCACCCAATTAGACATTTTTAAGTCTTGTGTTTGATTTGGACGCAACTTGTATACATAGTTTGTCAACAAGTTTAACTCCTCGTTTTTCTTGAGCTGTTATTAGTATATAGTGAAATACTTGCGTGTTTGTACTTTTTACATTTCTTTAGGAAAGAGGGTTTAAGGTTTATAGTTTTACTTACAAAGCCGTCCTATAAGGACGAGGTTTTAGACCCATTTCTCTGATAAAAAATCGCAGCGAAAAGCAGGGCGGACACCGCCCGCCCCAGCAAACTACTTCCGCTGCAACTGTACCCCACGAATAGAATAATCCAAAAGCTCGATCGGGTGCATCAAAGTAACAGCCTTCCCCTGCAACTCCAAATGCTTCTTAATTTGCAAAGAACAACCAGGATTAGAAGAAGCAATCAACTCAGCCCCAGTATTCAGCAAATTCTCCACCTTTTGTACTCCCAAATCATCCGCAATTTCCGGCTGAAGCATATTGTAAACCCCCGCACTCCCGCAACACAAAGCAGCATCCACAGGTTCTTTCAACTTCACCCCAGGGATTTGTTGCAACAACTGGCGCGGCTGCAAACTAATCTTTTGTCCGTGCAACAAATGACACGCATCCTGATAAACAATCGTCAAATCTCCCTCAGTCAAAGGATTGAGTTTCGCCGTAATTCCCGCAGTTGCCAAAAATTCTTGTATGTCCTTCACATTAGCAGCAAAATTCTCAGCTTTCTCCCGATAATCCGGGTCATCTGCTAAAATGTGACCGTATTCTTTCAAAGTGTGGCCGCACCCAGCAGCATTGATAATTACACAATCAACGCCCGTATTTTCAAAGCTGTCAATCATTTGTCTCGCCAAGGATTTTGCCTGTTCCGCTTGTCCTTGATGTTCCGGCAAAGCAGCACAGCATCCTTGACTTTTCGGAATCACAACCTCGCAGCCATTAGCCGTCAAAACTCGCACCGTAGCTTCATTAACTGGCGAGAACAACAACCTCTGCACGCAGCCTAAAATCACGCCGACGCGATAGCGTTTATCCCCTTGTGCGGGAATGACTTCGGGCAAATTATCCCGGAAAGAATCAACTGTTACCTCGGGCAAAATTGATTCCATCGCCGCCAAGCGGGGAAATACTTTTTTCAGCAAACCTGTTTGGCGAACAAGCTTTGGCAGTCCTAATTTTTGATAAATAAACAGCGGTACCAGCAAAGGCCGCAATCTGTGAGGATAAGGAAAGAGATTAAAAATTAGAGTGCGAATTACATTGTCAGAAAAAGTGCGTTTTTGATTTCGGGTAACTTGGTGGCGAGTTGCGGAAATTAATTTGTCGTATTGAACTCCCGACGGACAAGTTGTCACGCAGGCTAAACAGCCCAAACAAGTATCGAAATGCTGGGATGTTGCTTCGTTTAAAGGTGCGTCGCCTTCGTTGATTGCATCCATTAAATAAATGCGACCTCTGGGCGAATCCATTTCTTTGCCGAGTACGCGATAACTCGGACAAGTTGACAAGCAAAAACCGCAGTGGACGCAGGTATCGATCAATTTGGGATCTGGCGGATTGTTGGCGTCGAAACCTGGGATTTCAAGGGTTTGTAAGTGCGGATTTTGGGCGAGGAAATTGCTTTCTTTCGCGGGTTTGAAATCGTCGCTGGGAATTTGAGATGTTTCTGAAGTTTGCATATATGGCAGTGGACAGTTGACAGTTGACAGTTGACAGTTACTTAGTACGGGAATCAAATCATTTATGCTTGACGGATATCGTATCTATTCATGAAGTTATTTATGTCCGCACCCGATGTGGCGGTTGCTATATTACTTAATTCTTTTGGTTTTCCTTGAGAATTTTAGTTTTTTTTCTGGGATTCAAGAAGGACTGAAGTCCTCACTACGAACCTTAAATTCGTGGTTTGTAGTGAGGACTTTAGTCCTCTTCTTGGATTTAAGAAGGACTGAAGTCCTCACTACGAACCTTTTAAGATCAAACGATCGCAATTTAAAATATTCTCCGGGTCAAACTCTTGCTTGATGCGACGCATTAGATCGATCGCACTTCCAGTATAGCCCCAAACATCTAACCCTTGCTTGATGTGGGCTGGCGCAGCCAAAACCGTCATAAAACCGCCTTTAGCTTCGCACGCCCTGCGTACCTGCAACAGCGTTTCGGCTGTCGCAGTCTCAAACCGCAAAACTCCTAAACCGCTGCCCGCATGAATCAAAGCATCCTGTACCGGCAACTCGTTAATTGCCTTGACTGCTTCCGAGGGTCTGATGCCTATTTTGCAAATAATTGCTGAATTATTCCCAGAATTCCAGACTGTTTCTGGCAATCTTTGCCATAATTTATCCTCATCATTTTCGCCGCAGCTAGTGCCTTGCAATCCCAACTTTTCGCCAACTTCCAACAACCGGGCGGATTGTTGTTTAACGCTTTCGGCGATGCTTTGAAACCTCACTACCAATCCCGAACCTTTACCCAAACTCAGTTTTTCTACTAACTGTGGTGACAGCAAATCAACGGCTGTCGGTGTTAAAGCAGAAGATAATAAAATTTGAGCAGCTTCAGCTAAAGCATTAGTTTCTCCTGTCAGTATGACAGTTCCCGATGATTCCGGCAGCGGATAAACTCGGAATGTTACTTGACTGATGACGCCTAATGTGCCGTAGGAACCGGTCAACAGTTTCATTAAGTCGTAACCGGCGACATTTTTCACAACTCGACCTCCGGCTACAGCAATTTTACCGTCCGATCGCACAAACGTAATTCCCAACAACAAATCGCGCACGCCCCGGTAGCGGTGCCGCAGCGAACCAGTATCAGCAGTAGCGACAATCCCGCCCAAAGTTGCCTGTTGCGGATATGCTGGATCGATCGGCAAAAATTGACCTGCTTTACCTAAAATTTCCTGCAAATCGGCAAACTTCATGCCCGCCTCCGCAGTCACCGTTAAATCGCCCACAGCGTGTTCTACCAGCCGATTCAGGCGCGCCGTACTCACCACAACGATCCCCCCTGCATCAGGAGATCCCCCTAAATCCCCCTTAAAAAGGGGGACTTTGACAACATCTTGCTCCCCCCTTGTTAAGGGGGGCTGGGGGGGATCGGAGTCTAATTGGACTAAACCGCCCCAATCGAGTTTGCTGCCACTCCCTGTCGGCAAGAGTCCCCAGCGATTTCGCCCTGCACAAGCAATCACTGCGGCGAGTTCTTCCTGAGTATGGGGATAAACGGTACAGGCTATTGAAGTACCTGGGGCAACAGCTTTTTCTACCCGTTCTTGCCAAAAAGCCTCTATATCTTGCCGCAGACAAATGCCAGCAGTGCCGACAATACCCTCTAATTCTTGTGTGCTAACGTAATTTTCTGCCGAAATATTTTTCATGAAGGTTCTCAGACGCCCAGTAAACAAACAATCAAAACAGCCCCTCAAACCATTAAATATGAATACGAGCCGATATTCTAAACATAAACAAACAAATGTCTCAAAACCGACTTTCAGTAGGAATTACTGGTCTCAACGAAGTAATTGACGGCGGCCTGATTCCTCAGCGCTCTTATCTGGTACGCGGCAGCCCGGGTACTGGGAAGACTACCGCTCGTAAAAACCTGGACAAAGCTACCCAAAAGTAGTCAATGTTAGACATCTACGTTAGTAATTTTAGTCCACAGTCCTAAAACTACAGGAATAA
>NZ_JAEQDE010000113.1:0-35233 GCF_020737865.1 Microcoleus sp. PH2017_35_SFW_U_B | reverse complement strand
TTTAAGTGCAGGGGAGTATGAGGTAAAGGCGATCGCCTATGACAAAGCAGGCGCTACCAGCGAGACGGTACTCAAAAGCTTTATTGTCAAAGAAGCTACAGTTACGCCAACCCCAACTCCGACACCGCCAACTCCAACTCCAACACCGCCAACTCCAACTCCGGTTAACCGATCGCCAGAAAATTTGCAATTTAGCCTGCCAAATATTGCTAAACCCAATGAGGCAATTCCGCTAACAAATGGCAAAATTTTTGATGCTAATGGAGCTGATACTTTAGCCAAAGTAGATTTTTGGTTGCAGAAAGAGGGGGGAGAATGGACAGATATTAATGATGTTACTACTTTTACTCCCGACAGTTCCGACAATCGTTGGGCAACTTTTAATTACACGTTGAGTGGGTTATCGGCGGGTAAATATCAGTTGAAGGCAATCGGCTACGATAAATCTGGTGCAGCTAGCAATGAAGCGAGTCGCAATTTGTTAGTCAATAGTGCGCCGGGGGATTTACAATTTAGAACTTTACCTCTCTATACCAAGGGTGAAAAAATTAGCTTTAGTGGCGCTAAGGTTTTTGATACAGAAGGAGTCAGCGATATTGCTAAAGTCGATTTCTGGTTCCAAAAAGAAGGTGGTGAGAAAATTGAAATCGCTAATGATGTTACTGAATTTACCACTGACAGTGATGGGTTCGGCCGATTTAACTTTAGTGATAATTTGAGCGGTTTAGCACCGGGGCGCTATCAATTATCGGCGATCGCCTATGATAAAGCAGGTGGTGCTAGCCCGGTTGCGAGTCAAAAGTTTGCGCTGATTAGCGATCCGGGTGAAGATGGGTTGTCTGATGAAGTCAGATTGGCGATCGTTGGTGCTGCAAATATCGACAGTTATCCGCCAGAAGCTTTAGCAGAAACAAAGGAATGGGTTGTATGGCTGACACCCGGACAGTCTTCCCAAGAATTAGCAGCTAGAATTGGGGCGATCGATCGGGGAGATACCGGCCACATTCCCAACACTTTTATCTGGGAATTTCCACAGGGAAGAAATCCGAAAGAGGTGGAGGCTCAGCTAGCAACAATCGGAGGAGTAGAATATGCTTACCCGCAGGTTCCTGTCAAATTAAATTTGTTGTACGAGCCGAAGGAAACTTTATACAAAGACCAGTGGAATTTAAAAAACGCGAATCTCCCCGCAGCTTGGGATGTAATTAATCCTGCAACTTCTCAAACAGTGCGGGGAAGGGGTACGACTATTGCAATTGTGGATGATGGCTTGGAATACAAGCACCCAGATTTAGCAAGCCGGTACAACCCTAATTTGAGTTGGGATTTTACTGATAAAGATAGCGATCCATCGCCAACATCCACAAAGGGCTTTACAGCCAATCTTTCACAACCAAAAGTAAATGGTTGGAATAGTATTAACTTCTCTCTTCCTGTAAATTTGACAGGGATGGTAAAAGATATTCAGGCTACCTTCGATTTCAGTCAATCTCTACCACCTAATTTACCAAAAATTGAAGAGTTGCAAGTGTCTCTCTACAGTCCTGACAAATCTGCGTTCAGCCTTTTCTATCGACGCCCTATTTCTCCTGCAAGATGGTGGTGGCCCGGTCTGGACGATCTGAAGTTTTCGCAAAAAGTTCCGCTAAAATTGACTGGAAGTAGCTCTCAAAGTTTCAATCTAAATCAAGGTCAATTTTATGGGAGTTATGCGGGCGGGAATTGGCAATTAGAAATTAAGAATCCCAACCCCGATGAGTATGATGCAGACGAAATGCGCCAGCTTAGCCAAGAACTTTTGAAACGCTGGACATTACAAATTAACACTGCTAACCCTCACGGAACTGCGGTTGCAGGAATTGCAGCAGCCAGTGAAAACAGTAAAGGGATTATGGGTGTAGCTCCTGAATCGAAATTAGCAGGGCTGCGACTATTTGGTAATACAGAGCCACTAAATTACGAGGCTGACCCTTTAGGAAAACAGATTGCTGATGCTTTATTCGATCCTCAGACACAACCGGGACAATCTAATCGCAATCAGTCGATCGATATTTTTAATAACAGTTGGGGTCCTGAATACATGAGGCGGCAACCTTTAGCTCTGCAAGCCTTGCAAACAGGAGTTACCAAAGGTCGAAATGGGTTGGGAAATACCTATGTATTTGCGGGTGGGAATGAAGGGAACTTTAACGGGAATGTCAATTATAATAGTTTTGGTAGTTCCCGTAATGCGATAGCGGTAGGTGCAATCGATCCAGCAGGAAATCACACCACTTACAGTACACCCGGCTCGGCAATTTTCATTTCAGCATCCTCCGACAATAACGATCCTAATAACGCACAAGGGATTACCACAACAGATATTTTTGAAAATGGCTCTGGTGGCTATGATGACGATTTTGGAGGAACTTCTGCGGCCGCGCCTGTGATTTCTGGAGCGATCGCTTTGATGCTGGAAGCTAATCCTAAACTAACTGTGCGTGATGAGCAACATATTTTAGCCAAGACGGCTCAGAAAAATGACCTCAATGGCAAAGATAGCGAAGGGAAACCCAAATGGGAGCAGAATAAAGCAGGATTTTGGGTGAGTTACGAACAAGGCTTTGGTGCGATTGATGCCGCCGCTGCGGTTAAAGCTGCGGTTAATTGGACACCTGTAGGAAAGCAAGTTTTAGTGACTTCTGACTTGGAGAATGTGATGAAAGCGATTCCTGATGGTAGTGTAGCAGGAATAGAAGCTAAGACTACAATTACCAAGAATATTATTATCGAAACAGCAGAAGTAATTCTTGCTGCTGAGCATCCCGAGTGGCGTGACTTTACAGTGAAACTAATTTCATCAGATGGCACTGAATCAGTATTGGCAAATACCATGCCTGATATCCCAAAATCAAACACTAGCGATAGATTATCGCCAGATTCAAAAGAGTGGAAATTTATTTCAGTCCGACACTGGGGTGAGTTATCAAAAGGTGAATGGAAGTTGCAAGTTATTGATAAAAGTGGCAACGAATTGAAAGGTAATTGGAATAGTTGGAAGCTCAATCTTTACGGATTGGAACTAGACGAGTCACCCAATGTTGTTACCAATACCAAAGACAGCGGGCCAGGAAGTTTGCGAGAAGTTTTAAATTGGGCTAATAGCAATCCGGGCAAGGATACAGTTATATTCAAAGTTCCTCCTACAGATCCTGGTTACAACACCAGCAACAACGCTTTTACCATTCGGCCGCTATCGCCACTGCCGCGGATTACCGATTCAGTGATTATTGATGGAACCAGTCAGCCGGGATATTCAACTCGACCAGTAATAGAATTAGATGGCAGTAATGTACCAGTGGATGGTTTGTATATCACTGCTGGCAACAGTACGGTTAGAGGATTAACAATTAACCGTTTTGGTGTTGATGCTATCAGATTGCGTGATAATGGCGGCAACATCATTGAAGGAAATTTCATCGGTACTGATGTAACTGGTACTCAAGATTTAGGTAACGGCTATAGTGGCATATCAGTTTGGTCTTCTAATAATATTATTGGCGGTCAAACGGTTAAAGCCCGAAACGTCATTTCTGGTAACGATAGCCTTGGCATTTACATTGAGGGAGCAAATGCTAGCAATAACCTCATTCAAGGCAACTATATCGGTAGCGATCTCACGGGTACTCAAAAATTGGGAAATACAAATGGTGGTATTGTTATTTTGGGTGCCTCTAACAACACTATTGGTGGGACAGCAGTTGGGGTATCAAACTTGATATTCGGTAACGGTAAAAACGGTGTCTATCTTAGAGGTGATGGCTCAACTGGCAATGCTATTCTATCTAATTCTATTTCTGGGAGCGATCGCTTAGGAATCGATCTGGGAGATAATGGATTGACCGTGAATGATTTAGGAGATAGCGATACAGGTTTTAACAACTTCCAGAATTTTCCTGAGCTGACTTCTGCTATCTCTAGCAATGGGAATACGGCTATTAAAGGTAAGATAAATAGCACTCCCAATACTACATTCAGAGTAGAGTTTTTCTCTAACAAGGTTTTAGATGACTCTGGTTTAGGTGGTGGTGGCTATGGAGAAGGAGAGAAGTTCCTTGGATTCCAAAATGTAACGACTGATAGCAGTGGTAATGCGGCTGTCGCCATTAATTTACCGTTGGCTGTTCCCATCGGTCAATTTATTACTGCTACTGCTACTGACGCAAATAATAACACTTCGGAGTTTTCTCAAGGAATTGCGATCGCAGCTAATCCAGCATCCACAGAACTATTTACCGACATTAATGCTACTTTGGAAGGAGTTTTCTACAGTTCGGCAGCTTGGGGAGATTACGATAACGATAGCGATCTAGATATTTTGGTGACAGGCACAAACGGTCCGAATTCTGTAGCCAAAGTTTACCGAAACGATAGCGGCAACTTTACGGATATTAACGCTGGTTTGAGTGGAGTTAAGAATAGTTCGATCGATTGGGGAGATTATGACAGAGATGGCGATCTTGATATTCTGCTAACAGGTTTGGATAATGCCTCAAATCCAGTCTCGAAAGTTTATCGGAACGATGGCGGTAATTTTACGGATGTCAGTGCTAACTTGCAAGGAGTTTGGAATAGTTCAGCAAATTGGGGAGATTACGATAATGATGGCGATCTCGATATACTTCTGACAGGTGGTGCCATTATTTCTGGTTCCTCGGTTAAGATTGCGAAAGTCTACCGTAATGACAGCGGTAGTTTTACAGATACAGCCGCAAATTTACAGGGAGTTTGGCAGGGTTCAACAGATTGGGGTGACTACGACAAAGACGGAGATCTCGATATTCTCATAACTGGTAATTCTGATGGTTCAGTTTCAGCAGATATCTCTAAGATTTATCGCAACGATAATGGCAGTTTCACAGATATAGGTGCGCCATTAACGGGCGTTTTTTCGGGTGATGCAGCTTGGGGAGACTATGACAATGACGGCGATCTAGATGTACTTTTGACTGGTTTAACGCCGAGCAATTCATCTCCGGTTGCTAAGATTTATCGCAATGATGCTGGCAGTTTCACGGAGATTCAAGCGGGCTTGCAGGGAGCTTATTATAGCTCTGTAGATTGGGGAGATTACGATAATGACGGGGACTTAGATATTCTTTTGACAGGTGCTTCGCCATCCAGAATCTCAAAACTCTACCGCAATGATGGCGGCAGGTTTACCGATATTAGTACCAACTTACAAGGAGTTTTTGGCAGTTCAGTAAGTTGGGGAGACTATGACAACGATCGCGACTTGGATCTGCTTTTAGCTGGCAATCGCTTGGGTTCTCCCTCTGCTAGTACCAAAGTTTACAGAAACAACCTTTTCACTGTAAATACTGTTCCGGTAATACCCGCTGGACTTATCTCTTCAGTTAATGGTAATTCTGTCAGCCTAAACTGGAGTCCTGCTACTGATGCTGAAACACCGCAAGCAGGTTTAACTTATAACCTGCGAGTAGGAACAACTCCTGGAGGTTCAGATATTATGTCTCCGATGGCTAATAGCAATGGCACTCGCAAAGTAGTTCAAATGGGCAATGTCAATCAAAACACAAATTGGACGCTGAAAAATCTCAGACCGGGTACTTATTACTGGAGCGTACAAGCAATTGATACTGCTTTTGCAGGTTCGACATTTGCTACTGAAGGCAGCTTTACAGTTTTAGGTGTAGGTGCAATTGGAAATATAAGCACTACAGTTACACCTATTTCTTAATAATATCCGTAGTTAGATCTGTAGGTTGGGTTGAACGAAGAGAACCCTCCGCTAAACGCTCCGCCCAACATCAACTAGAAGAAGGTGTTGGGCGAAGCGGAGGGCTCATTCTTAAACCCAACCTACTTATGTGAGCGTAGTCGAAGGGTCGAAATGCCTACTTCGACTACGCTCAGTGACCAAAGCGCCTTAGCGACTGCTATATCTTCGGCTCGTTGTGTTGTAAGATAACTAGGACTTGCATATAAATACTAAAAAAACCAGGTTTTTTATGAGTATTCAAGGTCGGGAGTGCGGTATTTTTGTAAAAAAAATCGGTTTCTGCCTCCAGGACTAATCATCTTAATATTTTCATCGATCGCCCGTTTTTATATCCTGCATCCCCCGTGAAAAATAAAACAAAATTAAAAATATTCTGTATTCTTTTTTACATTTGTGGTTTTCCCACTTTGGCAACTGCCCAAATTGTCCGGGATGACACTTTACCGCTCAACTCCACCGTCACCCAAAACGATAACACCTTCACCATTGAAGGCGGCACAGCAGCGGGTCGCAACCTGTTCCATAGCTTTCAGGAATTTTCCGTCCCCACTGGTGGCACAGCATTTTTCAACAACGCTGATACGATTCAAAATATTTTCACTCGCGTCACTGGCGGGTCAATTTCTAACATTGATGGCATCCTCCAAACCAACGGTAGCGCTAACCTATTTCTCCTCAACCCCAACGGCATTATTTTTGGCCCGAATGCCAGCCTGAATATCGGTGGCTCGTTTCTAGGCACTACAGCCGATCGCATCAACTTCGCTGACGGCACATCATTCAGTGCTACCAATCCCCAAACAACTCCTCTGCTAACTATCAGCATTCCGACTAGCTTGCAATTTGGTCCGAATCCCGGTCAAATTGTCGATCGCTCTGTAGCCGTTTCTGCTGTTGAAGACAGTGGCGAAGGAAATCAGAACCCCGTAGGTTTAGAAGTTTCACTCGGTCAAACTTTAGCGCTAGTGGGCGGCGACATAGCGCTTCCAGGTGGACTTTTGACAGCATCGGGAGGCCGAATCGAACTTGGCAGTGTCGGTGCTAACAGTTTAGTTGGCCTGACTTTCAATGACTCAGGTTTCGCTTTGGGATATGCAGGTGTCCGGGACTTCCAAGATATTGAATTGTCACAGGGTGCTGTTGTAAGTGCTAGCGGTGAAGGTGGCGGTACTATTCAAGTACAGGGGCGGCGGGTGGTACTGACGGAGGACTCAGGAATTCTTTCTCAGACTCGCGGCAGCCAAGACGGGGGTACGGTTTCGATTCAAGCAACACAGTTGATCGCTGAAGGTGGTGGTTATGTAGATACGACTACCTACGGGGCTGGCAGAGGTGGGAATTTATCCGTCACAGCGACAGATTCCATAGAATTGAGTGGCACTAATGCTGATGGCAATGGGCCCAGTGGCTTATTTGCTCAAGTTGATGTTGAAGAGGGGCAAACTTTACCGGCAACAGGAAATGCCGGAGATTTAACGATCGCCACCGGTCGATTAATTTTACGAGATGGGGCACAGGTAGGCTCAACTACTTTTTCAGAGGGTTCCGGGGGAAGGTTAACTGTCACTGCTTCCGAGTCTATAGAAGTGACTGGGCGATCGGCAGATGGTCAATTTTTTAGCGTTTTGGCAACTCAAACTGAGCCTGGTTCTTCTGGCAATTCACAAGATTTGACCATTTCCACCAGAGAGTTGATTTTGCGAGATGGAGGTGAAATTTCATCTTCCACCAATGGTACGGGGAATGCAGGCAATATACTCATTCAAGCGTCCGGGCAGATTGTTAAAGATCGGTCTGGAATATCGGCTTTCAGTTCAGGTAGTGGGCGCGGTGGCAATATCAGCATTGAAACAGGGCGCTTAATTGCTCAAAATGGCGGTCAGGTATTAGCAACAACTCAAGGTAGCGGGCAAGCAGGGACTTTAACTATAAATGCCACAGAATATGTTGAACTCACTGGAACGGCTACAGACGGCTCTCCCAGTGGCTTGTTCACCCAGTCCACAGGGAGAGCAATGGACTCTAATGCTGGCAATGCAGATAACCTAACCGTAACAACGAGGCGCTTAACTGTTCGGGATGGAGCTGCAATATCAGCAGATACTTTCGCAGGTGGAAAGGGAGGTTCTCTTACAGTCAATGCCTCGGAGTCTATTGAAGTGACTGGAACTTCCGGCATCGTTCCAGAGATCGTACCAGGAAGAGCTTCTCCCTTAGTCAGGATAGTCAGGGCTGATGGGCGCTTGCCCAGCCGTTTGACAGCAGCGACAACGGACACCGGAGAAGCAGGGAGTGTAACGATTAATACGGGACTGCTGAGGGTACGGGATGGGGCAAGTGTTGCTGTAGATGGGAGCAGGGGTACGGGCTCTGCCGGCAACCTGAAGGTAACAGCCAGCAACATCCGACTAGACAGAGGAACCATTACGGCAGAAACTAGATCCGGTGACTTCGGCAATATCAACCTCCAAGCGTCCAACTACTTACTGATGCGCGACAACAGCAACATTACCGTTACCGCCACCGGCGATGCTAGGGGCGGCAATATCAACATCAATACCAGAGCCTTAATTGCCGGTATCAAGAGCGACATCACAGCCAATGCAGTCAACCGCGAAGCCGGCCGCGTCGAAATTACAGCCCCAGAAGGCATTTTCGGAGCCCGATCGCGCCGCCTCACAGATCCCGCCTCCAACCTCACCAGCGACATCACCGCTACCTCCCTGGCCGGCCCGCAACTCGACGGCGAGATACTCCTCAACACCCCTGAAGCAGACCCCACCCAAGGCGTGGCTAAGCTACCAGAGACGATCGCCAATCCCGATGCGATCGCCCAAATTTGTCCCAATCAACGGCGGCCGGGAGAAGATAGAACCTTTACCAGAACAGGGCGCGGCTTGCCTGCCAAGCCGGGGGAAACGCTCAGTGGCGGCTCTGCAACCGTCGGTTTAGCTGACGCTGTACCGCCTGTCGAAGGGCGATCGAGAACTGCCGCACCCCAGCAAGCGGTTCGCCCCGCTTCTCGCCCCATCCAGGCAGCCCGAGGTTTGGCGGTTAACAGCAAAGGAGAAGTCATCTTCACTGCTTATCCTGCTGCGGTGCCGCTGCAAAGTCCCGTTATTCCCCACCCAGCCTGCGATGTTCAATAACAGAAACCGGAACAGGGGCGATCGCTGGCTGCCGTTGAGTGCGGGCTTGTTAGCAAGCAGCTTGGCGGCTTGGCCGCTGAAAGCGGAAACTCTTCTACTGCAACCAGCAGGAGAGTTGAATCCGGGCGGCCCAGACTTGACGGTTCAAGTACCCAATCCCGCAGAACCTTTAGAACCGCAAACCACTCCTTCCCGGCAAAACCCGCAAAACCTGCCACCTACAGAGCCCTCTCCCACGCTGGAAGAAAGAAAGACTGAACCCGATTCCGATACCGGTGAAGCTTACGAATGTTCTATCCCAGTGCCGCCAGCAGATCGATCGCCCGCAACTCCAACGGCAACTCCAACGCCGGAAGATAGCAAAACTGATGAGGCGATCGAGGCAATCTCGATCGCTAATTTTCGCTTTGTTGGCAATACTGTTTTTAGTCAGGAAACTCTCGATCGAGAAATTACCCGAAAATTTTTAGAATTAGACAGCACTACTAATCGATTTCGAGCAGGACAAATTACTTTTGCTCAATTGCAGCAAGTAATTTCGGAAGTCACAAAGTTTTACAATCAAAGAGGATATATTAACTCTTTTGCCTACATTCCTACTACCAGCGAAGAACCAAATCAAAGATTGCAAAATAGGGGCGTTCCTGGAGAAGTTATTATTAAAATTGTCGAAGGCGGATTAGAATCAATTCGAGTCAGGAGGCGGACGGGAAGGCAACGCCTCAACCTCGATTATGTATGCAGCCGTTTGGCGATCGCATCGCAACCTTTACAAGTTTCTCGCCTGCTAGATGCTCTGCGATTGCTCGAACTCGATCCATTAATTAAAAAGATTACCGCTGAATTGATACCCGGTTCGCAGGTACACAGAAGCAGTTTAGAAGTTAAATTCGAGGAGGAACAAACTTTTAGTGTCGAAGTAGCGATCGATAACCGCCGAGCTCCAAGCGTCGGTACTGTCCGCCGCCAAGTGCAACTGAACGAAGCAAATTTATTGGGCCGGGGAGATGATTTGAGCCTTGCTTACACGAATACCGACGGCAGCAATGCTTTCGATTTAAGTTATACATTGCCCTTAAATCCGAATAACGGTACGATTAAGGTAGCAGCAGGAACAACTGCAAATCGCGTCGTCGAACCGCCTTTTGAAGATGTCGATCTCAGAGCAGCGGCGCGATATTTAGACATTACGATGCGCCAACCTTTATTGAGGACTCCCAGACAAGAATTTGCCGTCGGTTTGACTGCAACTCGGCGGGAAAGTGGCACTTCAATTTTAGGCGAAGATTTCCCCCTCTCTCCAGGAGCCGATGAAAAAGGGCGATCGCGCATCTCGGCCCTGCGATTCTTTCAGGATTGGACGGTGCGAAGTAATGAAGAATTATTAGCGTTTCGATCGCAATTTAGCTTAGGATTGAGTGCTTTTAATGCTACTGTTAACAGTGAAGCTCCTGACAGCAGATTTTTGGCATGGCGGGGACAGGCGCAGTGGGTTCGCCGTTTGGCAAGAGACACTTTTGTCTTTGCCAGCAGCGACTTGCAATTAGCAAATAGAGCGCTTTTACCTCTGGAGCAATTTGGTCTTGGAGGTTTCAATAGCGTGAGAGGCTACCGGCAGGATCTACTTTTGGGCGATAACGGAATTTCCGCATCAGCCGAGTTGCGATTTCCGATTGTTGGTAGGTCCGATCGAGGGTTAGGAGTCGTTCAAATTGCTCCTTTTATTGATGCAGGCACGGTGTGGAACAGCTCCGGTAGAGAGGATTTTGACCCTCAAACTTTGGTATCTGTGGGGGCGGGACTGCGGTGGGAAATGAGCGATCGCCTTGCAGCAAGTTTTTACTGGGGCATTCCTTTAGTTGACGTGAATTCGAGGCAGAGGACATGGCAAGAAAAAGGGTTACATTTTTCAGTGCGATCGAGGTTTTCTTTTTGAAACTTGTGCGCCAAATTACAAGAAAAAATTTCAGGTTATTTGTTCTCCTATTTTTAACAGTATTGTTCTCTTTTTTAGCAACAAATGTCCGAGCTAACCAAATATTTAATGGGGAAGTAGGAAAAACAGAAATTACTCAACAAGATCGTGTAGGAATGATACAAGTTCCTGTAGGGTTGAGTGCTACTGCCCTCCAGCAGCGAGAGGGAAGTGAATCGGAAAAGTTAGCGAGGGAACGCTATGCGGCGGGAGAATTTGAAGAAGCCGCGAAATATTGGCAGCAAGCAGTGGCGGCTTTTGAAGTGAAGGGAGATTGGTTAAATCAAGCGATCGCCCTCAGCAACCTTTCGTTAACTTACCAACAGTTTGGACGCTGGCAAGAGGCAGAAAAAGCAATAGAAAAAAGTTTGAGTTTGTTGCCGCAGGAATCAAGAGCAAATTTGCCAGCAGAATTAAGGGCGATCGCTCAGACTCTTGATATCAAAGGCAACGGGCTATCGGATCGGGGGCAAGTCAATATTGCTTTAAAAAGTTGGCAGCAAACTGCTAGTATTTATGTTAAATTAAAGGATGAGTTCGGGTGGAAGCGCAGTTTAATTTCTCAAGTCAAAGCCATGCAAGAGTTAGGGCTTTACGAACAGGCTTGTCAAACATTAATACCCGCGATCGAGGTGGATAATAAAGGAAAATTTGCCCTGCCCGATCGAACTTGCTCGCAGTTAACCGACAGCAAAAGTTTAGATCGATTACAAGGGCTTTTACAAAAACAATTAAATCCAAATTTTAAAAGCATCCAATTAACAGGAAGTCGCCTACTCGGCGATGTTTTGAGGCAGCTTGGATTTTTAGACAATTCACAGAAGTTTTTGGCAGCAGTCGATCGAGCCATTACTCAAGAGAAAAACAATCAAGAAAAAGCTTTAGTTTGGCTGAGTTTAGGCAATACTTACGAAGCTTCGGGGAATAGAAATCGATTTCTAGCTGAGTCTGGAGATAACACTCAAATAAATTATTACTCAACTGCTTTAGATTACTATCGAAGAGCGATCGAGGTTGCTGGAACTTCCTTTATTAAAATCCAGGCAAGGTTAGATTTATTCAGCCTTTTAGTAGATCCAAAAATTGGGAATAAGATAAATCTCCGAGAAGCAGAAGAGTTGCGGTTGGCAATTTTATCTCAGTTGAGTCAGCTACCGCCGAGCCGCCATAAAATATATGGTGAAGTTAGCTTGATGAATAGCTTAGCTAACCTGAAAAATGAAGAATTAAAAGCTGCAAATAACCCACCTAATTTCAGGGCTGAAAAGTCAGAATCACTCTCTAACTACTGTTTGCCCGATTCCTTAACTGTTTCTGAAAGCTTGTCTCAAAATAGTCAAGTTTTATCTTGGGGAGAAATTGTAAATCTGGGAGCAAAAGCTGTCAAATTAGGTAAGGATTTAGGCGATTTAAGGGCAACAGCCTATGCTTTGGGTAATTTGGGCGGAATTTACGAACAGAAACAGCAATGGTTAGAGGCTCAACAATGTACGGAACAAGCTTTACTTTTGTCGCAAAACGTGCAGCTAAATTCGCCGGATCTTGCCTATCAGTGGCAGTGGCAATTGGGGCGGATTCGTCGGGATGGGAAGGCGAGGGATGTTGAGGGGGCGATCGCGGCTTATACGGCTGCATTTAATACTTTACAGTCGGTACGCAACGATTTGCTGCCGATCGGTCGGGACGGACAGTTTGATTTTCGCGATCGGGTAGAACCAGTGTATCGCGAATTGGTAGATTTGTTGTTGCGGCGCGAGGAACCGAGTCAGGAGAATTTGAAGCAAGCCCGAAATGTCATTGAAGCCCTTCAGGTAGCTGAATTGGATAACTTTTTTAGAGATGCTTGTCTTCAGGTTAAAACTAAACAAATTGATGGGCTCGATCGAACAGCGGCAGTGATTTATCCAATTATTTTAGAAGATAGGTTAGAAATTATTGTCTCCCTACCCGATCGACTATTGCACCATCGCCCATCCGATACACCTCGCAGAAAAGTTGAGACTCTTCTGAAAAACTTGCAAGGCGAATTGAGCGAAGCAGATGCACCTGCTGAAGTTACAAAAATTTCTAAAATAATTTATGGGTGGTTAATTAAACCTTTTAATAAATATCTCGAACAATACCCTGAGTTAAGAACATTAGTATTCGTCCTAGATAGCAGCTTCCGCAATATTCCAATGAGCGTCTTATCTCAT
The DNA here is from genome assembly GCF_020737865.1 of Microcoleus sp. PH2017_35_SFW_U_B. NCBI lineage: Bacteria > Bacillati > Cyanobacteriota > Cyanophyceae > Oscillatoriales > Microcoleaceae > Microcoleus > Microcoleus sp. PH2017_35_SFW_U_B. Next base: position 22,132 of record NZ_JAEQDE010000113.1, on the reverse strand, counting down.
TATGATGAAGTTACTAAAAAAGAAATTTATCTAATCGAAAAATATGCTATTGCCCTAGCACCAGGGTTGCAACTCATCAGTCCTCATTCTTGGCAACCAGAAAGGTTGAAAATTTTAATTGCAGGCTTGAGTGAAGAACGGATTTTTCCTGGGAGAAAAGCTTTCCCCGCTCTTAAATATGTAGATCGGGAGTTAGGAAATATCAAACAAGAGGTTTCTAACAGCGAAAAACCGCTGATTAACCAAGATTTTATCAAAAATAGCTTAAGAGAGCAAATTAACTCTTTTCCTTCCTCAGTGATTCATATAGCAACTCATGGTGAATTCAGTTCCGATCCAGAACAAACTTTTATTGTAGCTTATGATGGCGTGATTCAGAGTAAAGAGTTAAGTGATATACTCAGCAGCAAGCGCGATCGCAAAGATAATAATATTGAATTATTGGTTTTGAGTGCTTGTAGAACAGCCAAGGGCGATCCTAGAGCTTCATTAGGGCTAGCTGGAGTCGCCGTGCGATCGGGAGCGCGCAGTACATTAGCAACATTATGGTATGTTGACGATGAGTCTACGGCGGAACTAATGGTTAAGTTCTATAATGAACTAAAAAAACCTAATGTGAATAAAGCTGAAGCGCTCCGCCAAGCCCAATTATCACTTCTAGCAAAAAAATCCGATCCCTATTATTGGGCTCCTTTTGTTATGATTGGAAATTGGTTGTAAGAATAGTCTTTTTATACCGAGGCTACCAGACACTATATAACGAGGGTAAAAAACCCGGATTTGATATAAATCTTTTAGCGAGGCAGTACCGGGCCTAGTATCTTTTCTTCCTTCAACTTTTCCAAATCTATCGCTTTCAAGATGTTCGCCCAGTCATCAGGGCGACTGCGAATTTGTGCCAAGTCAGGCATATCATACCAAAGCTGGTTAGCAATATAGATTGCAGCACGATTTTCTCTTGTTGCAGCCTGCAACTGAGCGTCAAGATTTCCTCGATCGACCCGTTTTACTAAACCTGTATGAAAAACTGCATTAGACCCCGGTAATGTTTGAGATGAACAGTAAAGTCGGAAATACCAACGATAGGTTTTATTTACCTCTAAAGGTTGTCGATCTTTGGGAAGGTTAACACTAACAATTCCCGGAGTTTCAGGTAGTTTGAAATCGATTTTGTAGACGCGATTTCCTCCTGCATCTTCTAAAGAAAAAGTTCCATAGCTGACGCTTTGACTTCTGTAGGGAACATAAAACCACAAGGTAGGGCGATCGGTAATTGTCGAGACTAAAAAATCTGGACTGTTAGGAGGTAAAAAAGGGGTAAAAGGTAAACCTGCTGTCTCTTCACAAGGCCCGCGAGTTCCTGTGGGCTTTCGATCGGTAGCTCTATCACTTACGGGTGGTTGTTGGGTTTCAGAAACTACGATACCGTTTAAATTAAGTTGCACCTGTCCCAAAACTAAGCAGTTTGTCACGTTAATAACCGCCAGCGTCCAAGCGCAGGTGAACAGAGTTTTCATATAGGTATCCTGTAGGAGCTGCTATGAGTCTTTCCTAGCATTGTAGACTATTAAACATCCGCTAGCACCTAACAAAGCAAATCCTGATGGTACGAGGGGTAGCACGCATCCTGATTTCAGCAAGCTAAACCCGCAGCTCCCAGATAAAATAATGAGTAGCGCTCCTTGAGCTAATCCTAAATGCAGTCGTGATTGAAGGTGGATAGCACAAAAACCCCCCACCACAGACCAAAGCAAAATCAAAACAGTATCACCCCACTGAGGTAAAAACCACATCAGGGGTATGCGATCCTCAACGGCAGTAATAATTTGACTGACCCTCTGAGCTAAAAACATTAAGCTAGGAATCTCTTGGTTGTAAGGTGTGTTATGGTTTGCGTTGTTTCTAGTTGGATCTGTAACACCAATTAAAACAATTTTATCCTTGATATCAGATGGATTGACCTGCTCGTTGAGAATTTGCATCAGAGTTACTCGCTCAGCAATGTCAATGAGCGATCGGCGCGATCGATAATTCAAGATTATTTGAAATCCACCTAAGTTTTCTTTTTGATAAAAACCTCGATCTGTTTCTAAATTTTTGAAATCAGTTTTGCCGATTTTCCAATAATTTTCTCGAAACTCGACTGGCAGCTTGGAACTCCGATCGGCAGTATTATTCGGTTGGTTTTGCAAATAGTGTAAAGCTAGTTGAAAACTTAGCGAAGATGAGGTTTTGCACTGAGAAGACGGGTAGGGCTTCATAGCCAATAAATGTCTCCGGATCGCGCGATCGGAATCTTCTACAATATCCCCAAATCCAGGTCGAGCGTCGGGCAGACCGGGAGGCGGTGCAACCCCTTCTAGAAATTTATCCCAAGGAAACATACATATAGGAATTACCCGCTCGTGCTGCTGTAAGTATTTAATTAAATCATCACGCCCTTGTGCTTGTGGAACATCTCTATAAATATCCAAGCCAATAGTTCGCGGTTGGTGCTTATTTAATTTTTCTAAAACTCGAACTATTGTTTTATCCTGTAAGGGATATTCATTATTTAATTGCTTGAAATCATCGGCAGTAGCTTCAACAATTAATAATCGGGAATCCAGCCCTTTATCCGGCATTATCTGTGCGAGTCGATCGAAAGCTGTTTTTTCTAAAGGTTCTAACAATCCTAGCGATCGCACTCCCACGACTGTGCCTGTGACTAACACGCTAGCTACCAATACAGTCCGAAGGTTGCGCCAAATCGAAACACGCTGACGCTCTTCCTCATTTCCCTTCAGCAACTCATCCCAACTTGGAGGCTCAACAGCAGGGTGTTCGTAAACCATCGGCAGCCAACTAGCACAGGGATAATCACCATCCATCATCCCGTGTAGGCTTTCTCGCGCCTTCCTAACAGAGTCCCGCAAAGGCTTCTTTTCTCTAGCAAATGCCTCTAGAAAATATTCCAAAAACTTCTGAGCGACTTCATCCGGCACTCGCTCTCGCATGGCAATTACAGCAGGAATTTGCAGCGAAGCTAGTTCGTTGACTAATCCCATGCCGTCACAAGAATTAAAAATTGCTAATTTCAACCCGTGCTTAATCGCATTTTGTAAACCATACTTTAAATCTTCAATTGCTATGCTTTCAGTTTCACTGAGAGCAAGCTTGCCCTGGCTGTAATCTGAATTGCTAGAGCTATGACCTGCGAAAAATAAAATGTCCCAATTGCGCTTCCATAACTGTTCGTTGAGCTGGGTGCTGCGAATAGCTATTACAGCCTCTATCTCGGCATCCCTTTCAATTAACGATTTCCAATACTCTAAATCTGCCTGAAGGTTTATGTCTGTATGTCCTCCCAAAACTACCAGAATTCTGACCTTATTTTTAGAGTTAGTTGGTTGGTAATTACCAAGTGTATTAGTTAACCTGCTGAAACTAGGCTCAATTTTCAATTCGTCAAGTTTATCCCAGAGGTGCCAAGGCAAACCCCAGAAATAAATATCATCTGTTTGAATCATCAATCTGACATTGCCTTTCTCAGCACTCAATACTTGTAATAACTTATCCCTGACAGACTGAAAAAGACTGTCCCCAGAATTCAACCAAGTATTAATACGCGCCTTCACTTGAACCGCTAATTCTTGAACCGAACTTTTGGTAATTTGCCCTTTTTTATGTTCTAATTTGCGATAACAACCAAAACCGCGTACAGTCCGCTCTAATCGCAAATCCTCATAGGCTTTCAGAAAATCTTTAGCCGGTGGCAACCGCCCCCTACTTTCAGCCATAGCCGAGTGAATGCTATCGCCAATTCTTAGGGCGACAGGATAGCGCTGCTCGCTGTCAACATCCCCTATTTCCAAGATTACGAGTTTGCTCATAGCTTTTGACCTTCCAAATACCGATCGAGTTAAATAGTAAAATCTTCTGTGACGCTAACTTGCTGCAAAGCAACCTTCACCTGAAAATAATCGCCGAGATCCGCCGTAAATTCATATTCAAGGCTATCATTAACCATATCCGTGCGTTCTTCCCCGAAAATTTCGCCTCCTTCATCTAAGACAAGAAGTTCGAGATTTGGTGGCAGAGTTTGCGATCGCACGGGGCTTACTCGCAAGTGAACGTTCGTTTTATCGCTTCCTTCCGGAAACAGCGTCACTACCAGCACGACGCGCTCGGTATCAAGTCGCATTTCCAAATTAATAATCTTACCAACTCTCAAACCCGCACTGGCATTTTTAGGGTCAATTTTTCCCAAACTCACAGCCGCTTGACGGCGCAAGATATCATCTTGAGTTGTTTGTAACAAATCAGTCAATGCTGCGATCGCCTCCGCATTTCCCGGTTCGACGCGACCTAATAATTCGGCGACCCGCCATTGATTCCCTTTATTGCGCTTATCCTTCAACAGTTCAATCAGCGTGGGAATTTTATTATGGCTGCTAGAATAACCGTCCCGATACCTCTGATTTCCTTCTAGAGCATAAACCAAATTAGGCTCTAAAGTTCCTAATTTTTCTACTATTCCCTCCACTGTCTGCCATCCTTCGTGCAAATAACTCTTGACCCGGTGAACTAAATTTTCTCGATCTTGAGTGGAGAAAATTAATCCGCTTGCTACCTCCTTTTTCTCCAAAATCCCTAAACGCTTTCCATACAACAATTGTCTCAATTCATCATTTGCCAAAAATGCAGCCCACTGCTCAAATGTAACTCTCAGTCGGGGAGAATATATTGATGAATCGCTCAAAAGCTGTAATAATTTTGCAGCCTCTCCTTCAGATAAACTTGGCAATGGTGAAACTTCTTGTTGCAAGTTTAACCCAAAAGTAAGTTGCATCACCGTAAGGGATTCTGTTAACTCCTCGATCGCTAAACAATAAGTCCGATCGCCCGCATTGTATCTGCCGTCATTCTTTAGCTGGCGGTGCGTCGCAAAGCCGCATAACTCTATCCAACACTCACCATCATCCCCATCTAAATTCACTTGTACGGGGAGATAATAGTCAGCACTCCAGTTAGGAATATCCACCCATTCCTGCGGTACGCAAAACTCTTCTAACTCTCCCTCATCACTGGGAATTAACACCAACCTAGTCTCGCCAATTTGAAATGCAGTACCATTCACCACTTCCCAATTCTTCTGCCAACCATTCCGATAACCAGTTCAAGAATGTTTTTAAACAAACACCATTGAGATAAGCATTGTAGCGAGAAATCGGATTAGAATGATGCTGAGCTTTGCGCCATGGAATTTCTAGGTCAGCTTCGTCAATTGTCAACTGCAAGCGGTAAGAATTATGAAAGTTGAAAGGCTGTAATTGGTTGGGTTGAAACATTGTTTTATTCTCCTTTTTTAGATGCAGTTAAAGTTTGCAAGCATTGTTGAACGATCGGATCGATGTTTTTAGAAGTATCTTCGCCCTCTAGAGGTAGATTCAGAGTCCGACTAGCAGCTAAAATTTGATCGTGATAAAACTTCGCTAGCCACTGCCCGACACACTTCTTCTGCCAAGCATTCAGCACCTTTATCAATTTTGCTTGTAATTTATGCTGAGCTTGAGAGATGGCGGCATCTACCTCTAACAAATTAATGCCAAGCCGATCGGCAATGTTCTCTTCTGCTACTTGTTGACCGTATCGGAGGCGCAAAATTTCTTGCTCTTTAGAGTCAAGTTCTCTAATTGCTCGATCCAAGGCTTTTTGAATTAATTCTGAGTGCAGGGTAGCGCTGCAATTTCTCTCTAGCCACGTAACTACCTGCTGGGGAACCCATCGTTCGGGGGCGGATACTTTTACTAGAGCTTCTAACAGTTTTAGCTCAATAGTAGTGAGGCGTCTGGAAATAGAGGACTGATTCAGTTTTAATTTAAGTTCTAGTTGCTTTTGCTTGAATCCAAAACCGTAATAAAATAAAAGAATTTTGTGCTGATCGGGTTTTAAATTTGCTATGTGTTCGTCAAAAGCAGAGTCAATCATGTTACTCAATTCGCTTACTTTTGCAGGGGAATTTTTTACTTCGTCTGTATTTGAGTTTCCCATCTCTAACTTATAAAACAATTCCTCAGTATCTTGTTCCTGAAGCACTCCTAAGGATAGTGGAAAATTGATGAAATTGGGATAATTTTGTAACGCATTAATGCAGATTTTCATCCAAGCTTGCATTTGCTTTCCGCTAATGTTTGCACCCGCCGAGACTTCATACGGCGCTGAGGACAGGGACTTTTCTGCATTGTAACACTCTGCTGCTTCCTGAAAGTCTTCGCTGTCAGCCTCCAGCCATTTTTGCCCTCTTTGACGAATTGCGGGATTATTAACCTTATTAAAGCGATAAACTTTTTTAAAGTATTTGCGCGCAAATATAAATTGAGAAAGGTAAGGTTCTCGATAGGCATTTTGGAGGGCTTCACGAAGCTCTAGATCGCTTTTTTTATCTAGCAGTCGCCAGGGCGAGAACTTACCGATATCTGATTCCGAGTTGATAACTCTTATCAAAGTTTGCTGGATATATGTATCTAAAGAAGCCTGACGGTCAGTATTGTAAGACCTTAACAACTTCAAAAGATTGTCATAATTGTAAATAGAAACGCGAGCGTAGCAAAGATAATCTTCCCAAGAGCAATTACTGGACTGCGCTCGTACTCTGTTAGCTGCGTAGTAGCAGTGTTTTTCAAAATAACTAGCCAAATGTTTTAAAGCTAGCATTTTCCTATTTTCTGGTTCCCATTCTCGGGCGATATGCGAAGGCACACCAATCGCTATCTGCTTCCAAAATTCGGCTATACGTTGACTTCCATCGGGCCGAGCGCACAACTCTGAAAGCACCTGATTTCGTTCTTTGTACAACTCAAAGTTGCGCTTTAGTTCAGCATAAATTTGCCAAGAAAGAGCAGGACGACCGCTGCCGCTTGTCAGCATGAGATAGGTAAAAAAATTCTCGGCGTTATCTCGACGTTCAGGAAGTCTGGGAATACTTTCCTGGTTGAAAGGGTTGGGCATCTTAGCCGATTCTCCAATAATAATATAAGGAAAAATTGATGCGGGATTTTTGAGTTGAAACTTGACTGGCCTTGTTCGGGGCGATGCCTCAGCCTAGGCAGCTACGCCATCGCAGGTCGTTCGCCGGTGCGATGTCGGGGATGTTGCTGGGTGGCTCTTGAGTAACGGCGCGATCGATTTCAGCATACAGGCTGTGAAAGAACTTTGAAAGTGTACTACTAACTTATTGGCACCGCCAGCCGAGAATTATGCAGGTGGCTGTGAGTTGGGGAGGCAGTATTGTTTCCGAACAAGCGGCTAGAGCATCAGTCCAGCAGAACTTGCAGTATTGGGTTTAAACTCGTTTTTCGTCGATCGCCGAACGTTGAAACAACTTTTTTCTTTGAGAATTATTTTACTGGACTGGCGTTTGAGCAGCGTATCATACCAAATCCGAGGAGCGTACCCCCAGAACGATCGCCGAAAAGTAGGGTGCGTCGCGAGCTTACTCCCTTCCTGGTAGAAGATTATGTACTTCTTCCTGATTCTTCCTCGTCCTACCCTACCCTTCATGAATCGCCCGGATTTGGTATCGATTGCTTGCCCTCGTGCTGAGCGTGAAAGTGTGGTTTGTATCTAAGAGCTTTTGAGACATAACTGCTTGAATTGAAGCAGCAGCAGGCAAGCTTCTGGCCGCATTCCTCCAAAAATGAGACACTAGACCTCACAGGCAGTTCCAGAATAGCCTCGATCGCTTTTGTTATTGCATTGTCCGACAAGCGACTGCGATCGCCCTTCAGCCCTCAAATTCGAGTCCCTCTAGCCGCCAGCTAGCTCGATCGCTCTTGCTTTTTCAATTGAACGACTATCGAGCAATTTGCAGAAATTTGCAGACATAATTTTGAACATTTTAGCTAAAAAATAGCCTCAACTTAAGAGATAAATTTCCGCCGATTGTCTAAGATGTTGATAACTACGAAAATTGCCGATCGCACAAATTTATTTGTATATTTTTGAACAATGGCATTTCTTTTCTGTAGATTACTATCTGGCATTGCCCTATTCTGGAAACACAAATGTCAGGACGTGAAATCTCAAACTGTATGGAGATAAGGGATGAAAGACACTTTGGACATAAAAGTCCGCAGAGGTGAGGTATCAGATGGAGAAATCCTGTGCTACTTGATTAACGCTTTAGCAGATAATCAAGCATTGCCAAGGCCTGATCCTGAAGCACGTCTTCGCCTGAAATTTCAGGCTTTTGACCCCTCCGCATCTTTTAATACGTGGTTAGCGGAAGTTGATGGTAAACCAGTTGGTTATGCTGTAACATTCTACACCTATTCCACTGTTTTAGCCTTACCATCCTTACATTTAGAAGATATTTTTGTGTTGCCGGAGTATCGCTTACTTGGAGTAGGAAAAGCGCTGTTTGCTCATTGCGCCAAGATAGCGCTGGAACGGAACTGCGGTCGAATCGAGTGGCTAGTATTGCACTCGAACACGCCAGCTAGGGCGTCGGTTCAGTATTAGGAGTTGACAAAAAAAGGACTTTATGAAATTAGCCAGTGCATGAGTTCGACTCTATGCCTGGTGTAATTGGCCGAACCTTATCCATTCGAGCAATGACATGAAGATTATGGACAACAGCGACTCGCCGTAGATCGAAGAGATTTTTCCGCAGTCCAATATAGCGAGCACGGTTCCCCTGCCAATGCCCAATATGAGCCAGAGAGTGTTCAACTGTAGTACGTTTTCTTAAGTCTATTCGACCAATAGCAGTGGATTGACGCGCTCGCAACTCTTGCATTAAGGCTTCATCAGGATGAATTGATACAGTCCGTCCTCTTTTACTATTCGTGCAACCAGCTCTGTGAGGACAAATTGCACATTCATTCTGAGGAAAATGAACAATCTTTCCGGGTTCAAATGGGATACTTACCTGATTGGGACAGCTAATTAAATGCGTATCCCAGTCAAGAAAAAAAGAATTTTTATCAAACCGTCCAGAATTTTTGACCGGCCACGCCTTGCAAAATATCTGTAATTTATCATCCCGTTGTGTCACCCAATGACTGGATAAATAAGCCCGATCAATATGTAACTCAGCTAGGTGAATATTTTGAAATTTTAAGTCACGTTCTAGGTCAATTGTAGCAGCAGATTCTGGAGTATTGGCGCGTGTCAACGCCACCGCACAAACTACACCACTCTCTAAATCTTTGAGGATGTGGCGTTTATATCCATCTATTTTCTTAGACTTGCTTTTCCGTCCATGTCGCATATCTGGGTCTTCAATAGAAATGCGACGGTATGAGGCTACTCCTTTGCTTAAACTCGGAACGCCTTGTGAGTCGAAAGTTACATTTTGGGATTTAATCACTCGGGCAACATCCAGAGTCTCTTGGACTACTTCAAATTCATCACTATCAGACTGGCTTTGCATCCATTCTTCCACTGAATCTAAGCTACTTAGGATAATTAAGAGTGCATTTTGACGTTCTCCTGGGTCATCCCAGTTTAAGTTATGTGGCTGTTTTTAAGCTGGAACTATTAAGGATGGGTGCACCTGCTTCCAGGGCAATTTCTGCTGGCTCCCGCCCCTGCACAGCAGCTATCATACTCACCGCCTTACGTAAAGCATGACCCAAGAGATTATATGTATCTTCGACTTTACCGGCTCCCCATAACGGGGAAGAATCTAAAGCCGCTTTGAGTTGACATGAGCCAAATCCACCTTTTTGTTTGGCAATTTCTACGGTGCGGTCAATTAAACGTTGGTCTAGTTCTTTTTTAATTAAGCGATTTCTGAATCTCACCAAAGTGGCTTTGCTAAAAGGGGGAGTTTCACAATTGAGACAATCGAGAACTAACTGCCAACGTTGATCCATGAGCATTTCTTCAATTACTTCATCATCAGAAATGCCTAAGTAGGCTTGCAAAATAATTGCCAGAGCAATTTGTGCAGGAGGAACTGGACCCTGACCTACTGTGCTGTCTTTAAAGATTGTAGCAAGTTCTTGTTGAAACTCATCATTAAATATGAATGAACGGTTCAGTCGAAGAAACGTGAATAACTTGGCTCGTTTAATCCGTTTGATAATCAACGCTTCTGTTGCTGAGAGTTCAATTGGAGGATGCCATAAGTGAGGGCGCATAAGGTTTCTTACTTCTTTCTGATTGTGAGAATTTAACAGGCTTTTCAATTCACATATCATTTCCAGTTTTTTTTGTCAACTCCTAATACTGAACCGACGCCCTAGGTATCCGAAACCTTTTATTGGCATGAGTGACATTACCACTCTATGCTGGAATCTTTGGCAAAAGGCTAACATCCCGACCATTTATGGTCTAAATTTGCGCCATTTTGCTGAAGATACACAACTATCCGAGTTTGGGCAATTTCAAAAAACACTAGCAAGTTCCCAGGAGTTTTCCGGGTTCACGCGAAAGCCAATCCAAGAATTCCAAGTTTACCGTTCAGGACGTATGTCTGGACTTTTAGTAGGAGGTAATTTAGCTGTGATGTGCTGGCTATTAGGTACGGCTTTTGCTCCTGAAATTCCCAACGGAGCAATTTTGTTTTTAGAAGACGACATTGAAACCAACGGCTACTATTGGCAAATGTATTTAACCCATCTCAAGCAAGCTGGTGTATTTGAAAAAATCAGCGGTTTAGTTTTTGGTCAAGTGGATAAGGGTACTGTATTTCAGCCGAAATCGTCCTTTAAAGAGATTTTAGACATTGTTATAGAATCCATTTGATATCTTTTTAGCGATCGCGTAGAATCAAGGCAGAGTAGGTAAATTCAAGTAAATTGGGGCGCAAAATGGGGTATTCAAGCGATTTGACAGACTCATAGTGGGAAATTATCGAGCCATTATTACCCCAAAAAAAGAAAACTAGACCTCTGGTGTGGACAAAGCGACAAATCTTGAATGCCATATTTTATCAGCTCAAAAACGGTTGTAATTGGGCTGACTTGCCCAGAGATCTACCACCATATTCAACTGTTTTCTGGCACTATCAGAATTTGTGCGAAGAGGGTGCTATCGATCAAATTATGACCAAATTACATCAGAAAGCACGCGAACAAGTCAAAAAAAACCAGAGTGGACAACCCTGATCATGATTGACTCTCAAGCGGTGAAAAACACGCTTTTATGCCAGTATTGAGTCGAAAGGGTTTTGTTTTTACAAATGCACAAATGGCATCAAAAGACATCTAGCAGTGGACATATTAGGCTTCCCCTTCTTTACTCACTGCAAATACGGCTAGCGTATCTGACGACCAAGGTTTGATTGAAATGCTCACACTTGACACTCCCCAGCCTAAAGGCGTGGGGATTCTTTAATCTACGAGCCAACTTGCTTAGACAGGATTTCTCCAGCCAAAGTAGAGGTCGATTCTCCCAAAGCGTTGCTTGCGTCAAGCGCAAAGGTTCCGGTATGCCCTACCGTACCCAATCCTCGACTCAGGATATTTCTAGCTGCGTTAAAATCTCTATCCATTACACAACCGCACTTACAAAGATGAGTTCTAGTGGATAGTGTCTTCTTGACAATTGCACCGCAACTAGAGCATTCTTGGCTAGTATACTGCGGATTTACCGCCACCGTTACTTTCTCAAATACTTTAGCAAAGTATTCAATGCAGACCCGAAACTGATACCAAGATGCGTCATTAATAGACTTAGCCAGACAATGATTTTTTACCATATTTTTAATCCTCAAGTCTTCGTAAGCTATCAAGTCGTTAGACTGAACTACGCACCTTGCAAGTTTGATTGCATGGTCTCTGCGTTGCCTACTTATTTTGAGGTGGCGTTTCCCTAAAATCTGTCTAGCTTTGCCTCTATTTTTTGAACCCTTAACTTTTCTAGAAACACGACGACCAGAACGTTTGAGAACTTTCTCACTTTTTCGGAGGAATTTAGGATTTTCAACCATTACACCGTTTGAATCGGTGTAATATTCCTTCAAACCAACGTCTAATCCGATGGTATTTCCAGAAGGCTCTGTGTTTTCCTTTCGATCGACATCGACACAGAATTGGACATACACGCCGTCTGCACGTTTTACCAATCTTACCCGTTTGATTTGGGTGATTTGATAGAAATGCAAATCCCGTGTTCCCTTTAATTTGAGTTTACCAATCCCTTTTTTGTCGGTAAATTTGATTGACTTCCTGTCATCCGCAAGTTTCCATCCAGTTGATTTATAGTCAACTGAGCGACAGTTTTTCTGAAATTGGGGATACCCTTTTTTCCCGACCAGACCTTTTTTACAGTTGTCATAGAATCGGGAGATAGCAGACCAGGCTCTTTCGGCACTAGCTTGTCTAGCTTGAGAGTTAAGTTCGTCGGCAAACGGGAAATTTTTAGCCAGCACGGCACAATATTTGTTTAAGTCGTACTTATCTATTTTTCTATTGTCCATCCAATAGCGCAAACAGCTATTGCGGACAAATTGTGCTGTACGAATCGCTTCATCTACTGCTGCAATCTGACTGGATTTTCCGTAAGCTTTGAACTCAAAAACTAGCATGGCTTTGCCTCCTACCTTATGCTAGATCTTTCAGCACAAAATGGGCTGGTATTGTAACAAAGGTTTACAACTAAAGCCGTCCTAAAAGGACGGGGTTTTAAACCCAATTTCCTGATAACATTGATTACTTCAAATCTAAACCTTCCGATTTGCCGATATAGGACCATCTTGTTAGACAACGGCTATCACCCTGACAAGCTGACTCAAGCACTGTCAGCGATTTACCCTGAAATTATGACTAAGATTCAATTTGAACTGTCTGCCAAACCATCAAAAGCCGAAAAAGAAGCTTTCATGGCAATCTGGATTTGTGCCTGTTGTGGCTAGATGGGTCATCGAAAGATCAAATGGTTGGGTGGAAAGGTGTAAAAGCTTAGTCAAAAATTTTGACCGTACACTTAAACGTTCTAATGCCAAGCTTAAACTGTGTTTTATTAGGCTGATGATTAAAAGATTAGCTGCGACACCTGTCACCTAAAGATCTCAAATTGGTTCTATATAACCACTGAAACTAAGAGGGCCCAAGCCCAACAACGTCCGCGAATCTTTCGCTAGATCCGCTATATACAACTAAGTGTCCTCCAAATTGCCATGTCCTCCGATGGTAGAGAAAGGCTATTGCTGTGTCCTCCAAATTGCGATATCCTCGATTGCTTGAGATTTTCTACCATCAAAAAAGGTTGACTGTATTCCTACAGCCAACCCCGCGCTCATTTAATTGTTATGCGTTTGCTTAAACAGCAAAACTATCTGGCAATATTCGGGAACGTATAGCCAACACCTAGTAACAATCCCACGTCAGTTCCGTCGAGAAAACCAATATTCAGTCCTGCTGTGGCTGTAAAATTGCTCGACAGTGGCACATCTATACCTCCCGAAATCAGGAAGCCAAAATTACCGTCATCGCCGGTAGAAAATGCTACGCCAGCACCTAAATAAGGAGCAGCGGTAATCACAAAATCATCGCTGACTTCGACGGCCTCTCGGGATACAAAATCGTAGGTGACTGGAACTAGAACAGTTAGATTGTCGCGGAACAAAACACTCGGTCTCACCGAGAAATTGTTCGTCAAACCAATTTTGCTAAGAATCGCAAAAGAAGTGTCGCCTAGGGCTGAATCTCCGCCAAAACCGATGTTACCGCCAATACCAATGTAGCTGGGCCCTGAACGGGTAGCTCTGCCCGGTTTGACGGTTGTACCGCCCGGTTGAGCCAATATCTGAGGTTTGTCTGAGGCTGTTGCGGGATTCTGGGCAACTTTCGGTTGGTTCGTCAGGGCTGAGGCGGAAGTGCTGACAGGGTTGCTCAACACTTCTTGTGTTGTTTTGACTTCTTTTTCTTCCTTGGATGCTGTCAGTTCTGAATTAGGTCGATCGGCCACAATCTGGGATTTTTGCTGAATTTCAACGCTATTCTCAGCAATTTTCGCTGTTTCTGCCGATTTTTCGGTTTCAGCAGCAATGGATGTAGGTGTATTTTGCTCAGTTGCTGGGACAGCAATTTCCGATGTTGCTGCTGTGGATTCTGCTGGTGCTGCCGCAGATGCTTCCGAGTTGACTGCCGGTGCGGAGGCTGCTGGCTCTGCTGCTGGTGTTAGTTCGATCGAACTGATAGAATCAATTTTTGTATTGCTAGCTGTTATTTCGGCATCAGCTTTCACTGCTGAAGTTGCCGCCCGCGAGGAAATTTGGTCAATATTTTGAGTTGCCGCATTTGCGGTTGTAGCGATATCGGGCAAGTTGCCGGTTTCAGCTTTCGCTGACATGGTAGTGCAACAAACTGCTAAAGCTGCAAGATTTATTAACGCAAAAGTAGACTTGGAAAATAGACTATTCATCAGAAAAATGGGTTTGAAACCCCGTCCTTTTAGGACGGCTTTACATTTTAGTTTTAGGTTGGTGTTAGGGGTGGAATTACCGACCCCTAATCTATCTACCGCCGGGCGAACTACTAAATGCCGGGTGCTTTTGCCTCGAACACTTTCGCGCCTGACAATTACCGACTGACATTGTTTGTTCGCGATCGCATAACAAGTGGCGATAAGCCCATGTGTATATTTCCCTTCGCTACTGACTATCACAGAGGTTACAGATTAGGGAGGCGTCCAGTAACGTATGAATGGTGTACCACCACCAGATAGTTCAGTTTGGGTTTTTAGCCCGTAAGCTAGACACTGTTTTAGTCCTGAATCAAGAAGGTGGTAAACCTTCCTCTTTCAAGCCCCATGCCTTGATAGCTGGGGTTAGTGACAAGACACTCCTCATTGAATGGTGTGTTAAAAGTTTGACACTCCCTGGCGTGAACGCGCGGGGATTCTTGGTTCACAGTTCTTGGTTCACAGACATACCTTAAAATTGTCCATCCTTTCGGCAATACTTAAACCAAAAACCCGTTCGATAGAACCTGTGTTTTGAGCCTAAGAAAGAGCAATCCCAGAGGGCTTATCTCCCCAAGCGAAGCGAGAGTCTCCTCTCTTCCGTGTGCCCCACGGTACGTTTAATCTTCAAGATTTTAGTTTTCTGGTCTGGGTTACGTTAGTTACCCTAGCTATGTTTTTCGTGGTGTTCGCCACCCACTAACTATTATTATTTCCCGACCAGTCGTTTGAGCTTGGTGTCTCATGTGTATCGGCGGTTATTCTACCTGTAGTATTACTCTACTATACCATCTTGAACAAGAAATTTAGATAATTAAATCCGTGCTAAAAGGACGGGGCTTTAGACCCAACTTTCTGGTAAGTGTTTGAGGGCTCTAGTCGAGACCTTTGCTGAAAAATGACACAAATATGAGTTGTGTTGTTCCTAGATTGGCACTTAACCCTCTTAGAGTCAACTCTCTCTGCTGATTAGATTCAAGAACCGAAGGCTAGTCGATCGACTAATTTTAATTTACAGTTCGACGATCTAAAAATCAATCCTAGGGGAGAGTTCACTCTTGATGGTGCTTATACCACTTTTGCTCAAAAAAAGCAACTGCAAACAACCTCGAAACCACGAGCTTCATCAGTCAGTCAGTCGATTTTAGATTTTAGATTTTAGATTTTAGATTTACTTGCAGCTTCTTGAATCACCGGAGCTGGAAGTCGATCGCGCGCGCAGAGCATTCTACAATGCTGTACATGAGGGCGCTGCACCCGCCCGCCACCACAGTGGAAAAATCCGGCTGCGTGAGGGCGCACCGGCTCGAAACGAATATCCAGCAAGGTTTGACAACTGTTTACTGTTTAGGGAATTCGGGGGTCTAAATTGGGGCAGTTGGGCGAGGGCGATCGGCTCCTGCACAGTCCCGGACAAGTCATGTAGAATATCATTGATCCTACAAACAGTCGTAGCTCGATCGTGTCAAAATTATTAGATATTATTCATTATTGTGGAAAATTCAATGTCTTAGTAAAGTTTAGCCTTCGCGATCGCTCAGTATCTGACGACCTAACAGCACGCAACTAAACAAGTAAAAAATAAAAAGTATCTGTTCTCAACCTGACTTTATGAGCAAAGTTCTAGTTATATTAGGCGAATTGAGCGATCGCGACATCGATTGGATGCTCGCCAACGGCAGCCGCACCACAGTCCCCCCCGGCACCACTCTCATCGTCGAAGGTCAACCCTTAGACGCACTGTACATAGTTCTGGATGGAACTTTGAGCGTTGCTGTATCATCTTTGGGCGACAAAGAAATTGGAAAAATCATCTGCGGCGAAGTGTTGGGCGAAATGTCTTTTGTAGACGGGAGGCTTCCTTCTGCTAGCGTCACGGCAATTGATGAATGCCTCATCCTGTCAATTCCGAGGCGGCTGCTAACTGAAAAACTAGAGCAAGACGTGCTGTTTTCCCTGCGATTTTATCGGGCGATTACTAAATTTCTGTCGTCGAGACTGCGGGGTACAGTCAAACGCTTCGGCGAAGATACTGATTATTTAATATATCAAGACCCCCACGACGATCGCGCGATCGGGCAAAATGTCGAAAATCCTGATTTGGCTCAATCTAGATTTGAATGGCTGTTGCAGCGTTTGAAGGAGACTTGAAGTCAGTTGACAGTTGACAGTTGACAGTTGACAGTTAACAGTTGACAGTTGACAGTTGACAGTCAGCAGTCATTAGTCATTAGTTAGTTGCTACAAATTCTCTTCGGATCGATGCCCGATGCCCGATGCCCGATGCCCGATGCCCAATTCCCCAATTAAAAAACATATTTTTCGGCAACGCGCCAATAGCGGGAAAAACGCTTCAAATCAATGTAGCCATCGTAGCGGACAAAAGGTTCGGGTGGCAAAACTTCTACTGGAAACTCCCTCCTAATTTCCCGGCAAATATCCTCAAACCGAGGGCTGGGACTTTCCGCTGTAACGATTTGATTCGCACCGGATTCTTTAGCAAAAGCGATAACTTCGGCAGCGACATCGCCGCGCCGAATAACTACCGGCAACTCTAGTAAACATTCATAAATAAACACCATTCGCTTGAGACTTAACTGCCATTCATCGATCAGTGCATCGTCCCAAACCCAGATTGCTTGTGCTTCTGGGTGAGCTTGGAAAGCTGGGCATTGTGGACTCAAGCAGTCGCCGTGCAGTTGGGAATTGGGAATTGGGAATTGGGAATTGGGAATTGGGAATTGGGAATTGGGAATTGGGAATTGGGAATTGGGAATTGGGAATTGGGAATTGGGAATGTAAAAAAGTTGAATTATTTTTATTACTTCTTCCCTCTTCCTAATGTCAACTGTCAACTGTCAACTGTCAACTGTCAACTGACTTAATTTTTCCTTTTTTTCTGAGGGCGTTGCCAACTTTGAGAACCGCCCGTGCGATCGACCTTTTCGCCATTGGGAAACAACTTGCTCTCCAAATATTCGTAAGTTCCCTCAAAATCGCATTGTCCGTACAGGGGACAATCGCGACAATAAACTGACTTAGTGTAACGTTCCAGATTTTCCCGATTAAAAAAATAAGCCTTGTGACTAAAAGTGCTCGCTACCCACTGCCAAGAAAGATTGTTGCTTGCCGGATCTCCATCTAGCAAATGTTGCAAAAACCAGCGAGCTCCAGCTTGCCAGCGCACGCGGCGCCAGTGTACCAAATAACTAGCCATCCACATCCGCTGGTGGTTGTGCAAATAACCAGTTTCCCGCAACTCGCGGCTGAAGCTGTCGATGCACACTAAACCAGTCGTGCCCTCGACGACATCCTGCGGCAGAGTGTCGCTGTAATCTTTGGTAGTGTAACCAGTTTTGTATGGTTCCCGGTCTTCCCAAATCTTTTTGCCCAATTCGGCGTACAGCCGCTGCCAATAATCCCGCCAACCCAACTCGTTGACAAGTTTCACGGCATCTTCTGAATGCTGCACCTTGGCTAGTACGGCATCTCGGACTTCGGCAAGACTCAAAACGCCGTAGCGCAAATAGGGCGACAATCGCGTTACTGCACCGTTGAGAAAGTTACGGGTTGATGCGTATTTGCCGGGATTGACTTGTTGGAGCACTTTCTCGGCTGCTTGGCGCCCGCCTGTGGTTGAGGGTACGTTGCTATCCCGGGCGGCGGCTTGGGGGAATTGTTCGCTCACGTAGGCTATTAATTCGTCGCGGCTGGCAAATTCCCGCTTCATGTCCTGACTCATGGTTTTTTGTTAAGCGCCTGCTATGGTTTTTTAACTTTTGAGGGGGTTTGGGGGAGCGATAAGTCCCACGCTGTACCCGTTGGGTCAGCGTTGGGATACATGGACTCCCCCAAGCAAATTTTATCCGGTCAATCCCGGTAAAATTTGCCAGCTAGATGGACTAATTTTATCAAGAATGTATATAATGCTAAAGAGAGGTAAAAACAATGCAGCATCAAGCCGTCAAAGTCAGACTGTATCCGACAACTGAACAACAAGAGATACTATCTCAGCACTTTGGATGCTCTCGCTGGTGGTGGAATCATGCACTCAACTTGTGCATTGAAACCTACAAAGCCACGGGTAAAGGCTTGACTCAAATTGCGTTGAACAAACTCCTACCAAATCTCAAAAAACAAGAAGAAACACAATGGTTGTCGGAGTGTTACTCTCAAGTTTTGCAAGCGACTACGCTCAAATTGGTAACTGCTTACAAGAACTTTTTTGAGTCGAGAGCTAAATACCCTAGATTCAAAGCCAAGAAAAATAGGCAATCAATCCAGTATCCGCAGTCAGTCAAAATTGTTGATGGTTTCCTCAAGTTTCCTGGTCGTGTCGGCATTGTTAAAGTCAAGTTACATCGACCGATTGAAGGAATTATCAAAACTGTAACAGTCAGCATGACCCCTTCAGGAAAATACTATGCCTCTGTGCTGACAGAACTCGAAGGAGACAAATTAGTTGCTCACACCGATGGAAAAGTTGCAGGAATTGACTTGGGATTGAAAGATTTTGCTGTTGTCAATGATGGTATCAAGACATCCAAATACCCGAATCCTAAGCATTTAGCAAAACATGAACGCAACCTGAAAAGAAAACAGCAAAAACTAGCCAGAAAGGAGAAAGGAAGCAGGTCGAGAGATCGAGCCAGGAAACTGGTTGCTAGGGTTCACGAACGAATCAGCAATGTCCGTCAAGACTACTTGCATAAGCTATCCAGAAAGCTTGTTGACGACAACCAAGTCATCGTAGTCGAAAACCTTCACGTTAAGGGCATGGTTCGCAACCACAAACTAGCTAAAGCAATTTCTGATGTAGGTTGGGGGATGTTTGTCAATTTCTTGCAGTACAAACTAGACCGTGAAGGTAAAGTGTTGGTAGAGATTGACCGATGGTTTCCTAGCTCGAAACTCTGTTCAAATTGCCACTATCAGGTGAATGAAATGCCATTAGACGTTAGGACATGGACTTGTCCTAGTTGCGGTACTCATCACGATAGGGACGGAAACGCCTCAATAAATATCAGAGCAGAAGGAATCAGAATGCTATCGGTCTTGGGAACCAGGACTGCTGCTGATGGAGGGGATGTGAGTCCGAAGCTGGGACGTAAGTCTAAGCTGACGCAATCCCCAATGAAGTCAGAAGCCCACGCTGTACCGAAGGTCAGCGTTGGGTAGTTCACAGCTATTTGTTTGGGCGTGTGGGGTCGATCGCCATTTTAATCGCCTTTCAATCCTGATACCGTAAAGTTTGGCTCAACAATCGATCGTCGCCCGTTCGCAAAAATTAGCATCAAACTTACTAAACTTAGGTTAGATATCAGAGCAAAATCTCATGGAAACTTTTGAGGCGGACGCTAAACCGATCGCCAACTTAGCTAATCGACAGCAGCAAGGTACAAAACAACTGGACAATAGCACAATTCAAGAGTTCGATCGAGCCATGATGCGCCGCTGCATAGAATTGGCCCGCCGCGCCCTCGGCAAAACCGCACCCAACCCCCTCGTCGGTTCCGTAGTTGTCCGAGACGGTAAGATTGTCGGCGAAGGGTTCCATCCCGGTGCCGGCCAACCTCACGCCGAAGTGTTTGCACTCCGGGAAGCGGGGGAACTTGCCGCCGGAGCGACTGTTTACGTGAACCTGGAACCCTGCAACCACTACGGTCGGACTCCTCCCTGTTCCGAAGCTTTAGTTAAGGCTAAGGTGGCAAAAGTAGTGGCTGGAATGGTCGATCCAAATCCATTGGTAGCTGGCACTGGGCTGGCTCGATTGCGGGATGCTGGCATTGAAGTGGTGGCGGGAGTGGAAGGGGAAGCTTGTCAGAAACTCAACGAGGCTTTCGTACACCGGATTTTGTACCGCCAGCCTTTCGGAATTTTGAAATATGCGATGACTTTAGACGGTAAAATTGCTACTACTACCGGTCACAGCGCTTGGGTGACAGGCGAGGAAGCTCGGAGCGAGGTACATCGGGTGCGTGCCGGCTGCGATGCGGTGATTGTTGGGGGAAATACGGTGCGTCTAGATAATCCGAAACTAACAAGCCACCAGCCTGACAGAAACAATCCCTTGCGGGTGGTGATGAGCCGCTCTCTGGATTTGCCGAAGTCGGCTTGGTTGTGGGAAACCTCCTCGGCGGCTACTTTGGTACTGACTGAGCCTGGGGTTAAGCCGGAATTTCAGGAATTTTTGATTGCCAAAGGGGTGGAAGTTGTGGAGTTGTCACCGCTGACACCGACTAATGTGATGACTTATTTGTACGATCGATCTTTTATGTCTGTACTGTGGGAGTGCGGTGGCACTTTGGCGGCTTCGGCAATTGCTGAAGGTGCAGTGCAGAAAATTATGGCTTTTATTGCTCCTAAAATTGTCGGCGGCCAAGGTGCTCCAACTCCTGTGGGAGATTTGGGCTTTTCAGCAATGACTGATGCTTTGACTTTAGAGCGGGTTTCTTGGCACGCGGTGGGTGCAGATTGTGTGGTGGAAGGCTATTTTAAAATTAAAGATTGAAAGTTAAAAGCGAGTCTTTTTAGTTTTAATTTTTAACTTTATAACTCCTTTTATGACTGAAATTCTGGTTTGGAGTTTGATGGTTGGTAGTCTCGGCTTGGAGGCTGGGATTCTGGGTGTCTTGGTGAGCCGCGAGCAATTGGCTGCGGGGCAAAAATGTGATGAGGAGGAGGAAGTTTTGACTCGGTACGAATCTCAAGAAGATAATTTGACTGCGCCTGAAAATGCGATCGCAAATGGCAATCCAAAATCCGATCGCAATCCTGATGATTTGACAGTTTGGGAGTACAAGATTGTCCGGGCTAGCAGCGATTTATTTCGCAATCCGGCGATTTTTCACAAGCTGTGTCGGGAAGAGGCGGAAGTTGGCTGGGTTTTGCTCGAAAAGCTCGATGACAGGCGGGTGCGGTTCAAACGTCCGATCGCGCTGAGGGATGCCCCGAGGTCTAATTTACCAACGTTTGACCCTTACCGCAGTCATTACGGCCCGATGTCCAATGCGATGACATGGGCAGTGGCGATCGTGTTTTTGAGTGCGATCGTCCTTCCTGCTGTTTTGGGCTATGCTTTGGTGTCGGCTACTCTCAGCAGAAGTCGCTCTAATTGGCCTCCGACACCGATTCAATCCATGCCTTCTCCCGGCGGCCCAACAACTAACAATTGAAACTTTGGGGAATTGAGAATTGGTAATTGGTAATTGGTAATTGGGAAGCTTGTTTTATAGCAAGTCTAAATCATTTGTGAACCAGATTTGTTCAACGAACCGCGAAGGCGCGAAGTTCGCGTTCGGCGAAGCCGTTCCCGAAGGGTAGGAAGATAAGAAAAGAGTGTGTGTTCGCTTGATGGATTTAGGATTGCTATAGGGTGCATCTGGTTTTGGCAAGGGCGAAGCATTTCGGCACATAATTTATCAGTGAGAATCAGAGATTTACTGCCGAAATGCTTCGCCCCTACGAGTATATTTTCAAAAATGAGATGCACCCGGCTAAGGTACGTAGTTGCGCTTCAGCGCTCTTTCCGGCGTTGCTGATTTGATGTAGGAAAATTATTTCCTATGATACTGAAACCTCTGTAAAGACGTAACAATGCTACGTCTCTACATTTCAATTCATACTTAAATTCAGCAATGCGCTCTTTCCTAATATTATAAAGAGCGCTAAAGCGCAACTACGTACCTAATACGTTAATTTGATTTTAATACCAATTTTTCAAAAGAATGCAACAGTA